>JBEAMR010000024.1:0-28991 GCA_041165845.1 Actinomycetota bacterium
TTCAGGCAGCGTCAGCTGGACCGGGTGCGGATGTCATATCTGCCGGCGAAGAGCACACCTGCTTGGTAGTCTCAGGCGGAGTTAAGTGTGTCGGCGCGAACTATTCTGGTCAATTAGGCAATGGCACATTAGATGACAGTTTTACAGCTGTTGATGCCATCCCCGCTGGGTCGGGTGCAACTCAAGTTGCCGCTGGCGGAGAGCACACCTGCGCCATTGTTCTAGGTGGCGTACAGTGCTGGGGTGCGAATTACGATGGCCAACTGGGTACCGGAGACTTGGCTGGAAGTCTTATCCCGGTAGTCATAATTCCAGCTGGTTCGGGTGTCACTGCAATTGCGAATTCCTATTCCCACACCTGTGCAGTTGTTTCCGGAGGTTTGAAATGCTGGGGGGCAAACTACCAAGGACAGCTTGGCAACGGGACGAAAGATAGCAGTACCTTGCCGATATCAGTATTCCCTGCCGATTCTGGGGTTACCTCAGTTGGTGTTGGAGGTAACCACACCTGTGCGGTAGTTGCTGGTGGAATCAAGTGCTGGGGTTACAACTACTACGGTCAGCTTGGTAATGGCACACAGGGTAACGAGTTCGCTGAGCCGTTGGACATTTTCCCAGCCGGATCAAATGCTACTTCTGTGTCTGCATTCGATATGCACACCTGTGCAGTTATCGCTGGAGGTGTGCAATGTTGGGGGTATGGCAGAAACGGCCAATTGGGTAACGGGACGGTTTCCCCCAGCTCCCTACCTGTCACAGCTATATCTGCAGGATCTGGGTCAACGTCAGTTTCGGCTGGAAGCTCACATACCTGCGCTGTAGTTTCAGGCGCAGTACAGTGTTGGGGATACAACTGGGCAGGTCAAATTGGAAATGGCACATCCTCCTACCGCCAAGCAGTGACATCACCCCAGGTTGTCATCGACTCTCAGACCGGTGCTAAGTCAGTATCCGCCGGAGGTTCACACACCTGTGCGATTCTCAACAGCGGTTTTGTCAAGTGTTGGGGTTACAACTTTAGTGGTCAACTTGGTGTCGGATACGGTGCCTATAGCACAACACCGATTTCCACCATCCCTGAGGGGTCTGGGGTAACTGCTATAGATGCTGGAGATAACCATGTTTGCGTGTTGGTTGACGGTGGCGTTAAGTGTTGGGGCGGTAATGACAGCGGTCAGCTAGGTAATGGCACAACGGATTCGAGTGTTGAGCCGGTAATCGCTATTCCAAGTGGCTCGGGAGTTACTTCAATATCTTCAGGATATAAATTCACTTGCGCGGTCGTCATGGGCGGCGTTAAGTGTTGGGGTAATAACATCACCGGTCAGCTTGGCAATGGAACATCCGATAATAGTGCTGACCCAGTCTGGACTATTCCTCAGGGTTCCGAAGCTACTTCTGTTTCCACTTCGAATTCGCACGCTTGTGCCACTGTGAATGGAGGTGTTCAATGTTGGGGAGATAACAACTATGGACAACTAGGAACAGGTGATCGACTCCCTAGCTTTACCCCAATAACGGCCATCGAGGCAGATTCATTTTTTAGTCGTGTTGCAGTAGGAGGAATGCACACTTGTGCAGCATGGAGCAATACCGTTCTAGTGAAGTGTTGGGGAGCCAACATGTTTGGGCAGATCGGTGATTCTGGTGGTGATGGAAGCAACAGTCCTGTTGTTGTTGCCCTTCCGCCTGGCATGTCAGCTTCACGGGTGGCCACTGGCTATGGTCACACCTGCGCTACGGTCAATGCTGGAGTTTACTGCTGGGGATCTAATTACAATGGTCAAATTGGTTCTGGCATAGACTCAGCTTCTGTTGCCCCTACCCCTGTCTCGGCTATTGAACCTGATTCCGGGGCTACTGATGTCTCTCTGGGTGAAGCACATTCCTGCGCTTTGATTTCTGGAGCTGTGCAATGTTGGGGTGATAATGATTTAGGTCAATTGGGCAATGGAACTAAGCAAACAGCGAAGTTAGCTGTGCCAGTCAGCCTTCTGGGCGCTAATGTGACTGGGATTTCTGCGGGAGGTTTCTTTACCTGTGCTGTTGTTGGTGGAGGAGTTAAGTGCTGGGGTACCGGAGAAGAGGGACAACTCGGATACGACGCTGACTCGAACCTACCGATAGATGCATCCAGTTTTGGACTTGCGTTAACTCAAAAATTCAAGGTGACTTATGTAGCGCCTGGAATCAAGAGTCAGTTGCCTACACAAGCTGATGTTGAAGAAGGCACAACATTCGAACTGGCTGGAGCCCCTGTTAGATCAGGGTATAAGTTTGCTGGCTGGTCCGACGGAACACAGGTTTATGCTGCTGGAGCAACTTACCCAGCAGATTCTGTCACTGGTGACCTCCAACTTACTGCGACATGGACTTCGATTAAGCCAACTACTAACAAGAAGTTGACTTATAACGTCGTAGGTTTTGCTGCGGGAACATCTAAGCTGACGAAGTCTATGATGTTGACTTTGAACGCGGTGGCCAAATTTGCTTCTAGTGGTGCTCAAGTAACCTGTACTGGATACACAGGTGGACCTTCAGTTCTTGCTATTGATAAATACATTGCATTGAACAGGGCAACTGTGGTTTGTAATTACCTAGCGAAGAAGAATCCTAAGTTGGCTAACTTCAAAGTGAAGACCGTTAACACAAAGATTGTTTCATCGGATCAGCGTAAGACTGTGGTGACATTATCTAAGTAATGAAAATTACTTAGCAACAAGTTGGTCAATGGTCTCGGCATCGAGCACATACTCGATTGCCATTACGCTGGCTCCGCTTATTCCAACCTCTTTATTAGCTTGACTCTAAACGATGGAAAGAGGCTCTCTAGCTAGTCAAACTGCGACACAACTCTGTATACAACTGTATATACGATGCCCCAATCTCCTGTAGTCAGGGTAGTTTGCTCCTATCGTGTAATTTTTAGAACCTAGGGAGAAACATGCAAGGCAAGTTCAAGTTTTTGGTCAGCGCTGCTATTACGGCAGGTCTAGCACTGGGCGGTTTAGCGCCGGCTCAGGCTGCTACCGGATCAATCACAATCGGCAATGCCATATGTGAGTTCGATGCAGCTGGCCAGGGTAGAGGATCGGCTATCGAGCCTTTCCTTATCAAGTCAGCCTTAGACTTGCGAGAACTCGATGACTGTTACAACAGATCAAAAGGCGTCTACACCGGAATTGTGAATGAAGACGGAACAGCAACATTTGCGGTTGAAACTAATCACGGTACTTTCGGTATCGGTCAGAACGTTCGAATCAACGAGACTTTAGACGGAATCTTGGACGATGAGTATGCAACCGTTGTGTCTGCCACAGCTCTGACAGTCACTGTCAATACCAAAGCCCCTGCTGGCACAGTGACAATGAGTGGTCGAATCACCGCGTTCTATACGCACGTTCAATTAGCCGAAGACATTAACCTAGGTACTCCAAGTACTGAGACTTGGAATAACAACACAGAGATATCAATCACTGGTGCAACTAAGAACTCAGATGGGACCATTACCTACCAGGGAGAGAACACACTTCAGGGTGGCGAGACTCTCTTCATCGACGGAATGGGAGATAAGAGATTCAACCAAGGAATGGTAAACATCCAGAGTGCAACCCCCACTGAGTTCGTGACTAATATCAGTTTCCCTCTTGCAGATGGGGAAGCAACAGCAGCCGGCGGTAAGGCACACTTCGGCGGCTGGCTTCCAGTGAACATGACCCGCGTGGACTTTGACGGAGCTGGTCACACTATCTCTGGTTTGAAAGTTTATCGCCACGCCAATTACATCGGACTCTTTCAAACCATTAGTAAATCAACTGTCCGAAACTTAAAGATTAGTAATGCACTAGTTGATACCACGAGCAACTATTATTACGACACTCGAGAGCGCGCAGGTATTCTTGCTGGAAACCTAGAAAACGCAGTGATTGACAACGTCACCATCGAGAACAGCCAGGTTGTCGCCGGCGGCTCAATGGCTGGTTTGTTGACCGGTACCACATGGGCGTCATCAGTTACCAACAGCTCGTTCTCAGGGTCAGTAAAGGTGAACATTCTAACTGCGGGCAACGATCAAGCAACATTCTCGAGTGAAATCGGTGGTGTTACAGGAAGAGCACATTATTCAACAATCAAAGACACCACTGTCGCTGTATCAGTTGATGGCTCAACTGTGACTCAGAGTTACGATGCAGAAGCAGTTGCTACCCCTACTAACTTCAGCCACCTAGATTACGTAGGTGGAATCGTTGGGTATGCCGACGCATTCGTTCACCTAGAAGATGTCACATCGACCGGTAACGTTTCTGGACGTTCATACATTGGAGGGGCTATTGGCCAGATGAATGGCTTCGGTTCCCTGCGCAATGTCAGCGCATCAGGCAACGTAACTGCAAAGCAATCAAAATATCAGACCGATGAGGTTGAGTATGTCGGTGGTTTTGTTGGAAGCCTTAACCTCGAGTCGCAAAGCTCAAACTTGACTGCGACAGGCAACGTCTCTGTTGAAGGTGCAGCTGATAAGTATGGAGCAATCAGAAATATTGGCGGTTTTGCTGGATATACCTCTGGAGTGAGCTCATTCAAGGGCGTTAAATCAACTGGATCAGTTAACGTAAACCAGCTCGGCTACGGAGAAGTGGGCTTGGTCGGTGGACTCTTCGGTCACTCCAGTCGCGCTTCAATCACTGATTCAACCTCAAACTCAAATGTGACCATTCACACTCCTTACTCCAACGTTTATTGGATTGGTGGTGTGATTGGATACGCAGAGGGTGGTGTGACCCACCTCAACAACAAGCACACTGGTAACGTCTCTGTCACCATTGACGACACCTCATCATGGTCTGCGTGGGACATCGGTGGCTATGCAGGTGAAGTTGGTAGCGGTTCTACGTTCAGGAACATCGCAAGTACCGGTTCGGTCACTGTAAGCAACGGACACAGAATCGCAGGATTCGCAGGCCAAGCTGGTGGACTATCCATTTACAGCGACATTGCTGTGAAGGGAGACGTTACAAACACTTACTTAGGAACCGAAGAGTATAACAATGCTGCAAACACAGCAGGTCTAATCGGTTTCGTTGGTAACAGCATCACTCTGAACAAGGTGAGTGTTGTGGGTAACGTATCCGCAACTCCGGTTGGGGAATCTGTAGCTAATAACGTCGGTGGTCTAATCGGTTGGTATGCACCGGGCCAGACAGTTCTAGAAATTCTAAATTCACAGTACAGAGGCTCTGTTACAGGAACCAACTGGGTTGCTGGTCTCGTTGGAAATTCTCCTTACGAAACACACATTCGCCTAGAGAAGAACTTAGTAGTCGCAAACGTAACTGCAACTGCCTCGAACCCAAAGAAAGATACCGTAATCCGAGGTTTCTACAGAGATGGAACCAGAACCAACTTCGTTGATTCAACTGTGGCCGGTAATTCATACAATGGAGCTCTTTTCATTCCGACAACGACTGCAAATCTAAAGCTGGCAGCAACATACACAGCTAAGGGTTGGACATTTACTGGCAAGTCGCCTTGGCGCATCAATTCAGCGATCAACGATGGTTACCCATACCTCCTAGCTCCTGGTACAGATGAAACAGTAGTCAACCCTCCAGTTGATCCACCTGCTGAAATCAAGTACACAACTCTCAAGTCGCTCACCTTCTCAAAGAAGGTGACTGCGTTGACCGCAGCACAGAAGAAGGTGCTGGTCGCACTTGCCAAGACAATCTCAACCAGCACCTACACAGTGCTTCAGGTAGAGGTAACTCCGAGCTCTGCCGACTTTGCTATCTCAGGTCAGCGAGCAGCTATTGTTCAGGCCTATCTGGTGGCAGAACTAAAGAAGCTGAAGTCTTCTAAGACCATTGGAATCTCAGTGGTCGCAAAGGCATCGGGGGCTTCAGCTGCAATCAAGGTTGTTGGAGGCAAGTAGTTAAAGCGGTAAGTGAGTTAGGGGTGGTGAAAGCCACCCCTAACTTTAATTAAGTTAGACCTCAAACTAGATATGCCGCTGCTTTCTGGTCAGTAGAAACCCGTTCTCTAGAGGTCCTGTCTCTAGCAAAGTGAATATTAGGTTGCTATCTAACGCCACCTGGGCTCATAATCCTTTAAGTCGCTGGCAGCAGTTAGGCTAAAACAAACTGAAATTCGCTACAGAGGGGCACCATGAGGAAGTTACTAATCGCAGTTGCAACGTTTACGGGTCTACTTGCTACATTCTTTCCGGGGCCGGCGAGCAAAGCGTATGCAGACCCCCTGTCTAACGATGCAAGTATTACTCAACTGACTTTCGGTAGTCCGAACTACTACGAGTACTATGGCCGTCGCGACACCTCTGGCCTCTACCCGTATTTTAGATCCGACGCCTATAACTATCAGATAGCCACTGTGGCGGATATTTTCGATGTGAATGCAGTGCTCTCAGACCCTGCGGCAACCATGAAGATGACCTTCGATGGGGTCACAGGTGATGCACAAAGCGGCGTTGACTATCGCATCAACATGGGAACTAAAGTAAGCCTGCTAAACATAGAGGTTACCGCTCCTGATGGTCTCACCAAAAAGAATTACAAGGTAAACATCAGCAACCACGTTCTGCAAACGCCAGAAATTCTCTCCACTTCAGTCCAAACCACCTCTACTATCGGTGGAAATCAGATGACAGTCAGAATGAAAAATGTTAACTTTTCAAACTGGGGTTATCCAGGAAGCACGGGCGCAGCGTGTTACCCAGATCTTCGCTTTACATACACAGATCCTTCATCGGGACTTCCGCAGAGTCAAGGTATGTGGATTCCATATAGCAATGACAATAGACCAACCGCAGATGCCGACGGAATTACCGCGGTTACGGTCATTCTTCCTTCATTAATTTCCCAGGTGGTTGGTCAGGCAGAGCTCAGCATCAGAAACATTTGTAATGGAATTACCCGCAATACAAACGAATGGTCTGAGATGCAAAGCGTGTCAACATCTACTCACACCCTGGACTTTGTTCCATTCGAAATCACAAATGTTGTAACACCATCAGTGATCACCGGTGGTTCATCAATCGAAGTAAGTGGAACACAGGTTTTCTACCAGAGCAACCTAAGCGCTCGTCTAACAGATATTGCAACCGATGAGAGCATGAGCCTAGATACTTTTCCTTTGTCAGATGCACGTGGGGTCAGGGTTGATGTTTGGCGAGTGGTTGTGAATCGAGACCAGAGACCCACAAGCTTCAAAGCGTCAGGAAAAAAGAAACTAGAAATTGGTACTTGGAATTATGACCCAATAACTGATAGCTCTGATTTTGTGGCTCTGTATTCAAAGACCGTTAACTGGAAGCCCGTAATGCCTTCATCGGTAACAATTTCTCCAGCCAAATCTGACATCGCTGGTGGTAAACGTGTCCGAGTAGAGGGATACGACATCTGTGACCAAACCCAGTGGCCTAACGGCGCTAGCGTCAGAATAGATGGCAAACTACTAACTAACATCGAGATGCAATCGGATAACAATTATTGTGGTCAGTCCATCGACTGGAACACTCGCAAACCGATGAAGCAGTGGTTCACCGGTTTGGTCCCAGCTGGAACTTCAACAGGTGTAAAGTCAGTAACCGTTGATAACGGTAATGGTCCCGTGAAGGTTGCGGCAACCTTCACCTACGGAGCAGCACCGGAAATCTCATCTATCAGCCCTAACACTGTTGCAAGTACTGGAGGCTCTAAAGTTCGAATCTCTGGAACCAACTTTGGATTCTCCGGAACTCCGACAGTAATTATCGGTGGAAAGAAATCACCGAAGGTGACGCTAATTTCAGACCAGCAGTTAGATGCGATTGTCCCATTCGACCTTGAAACCGGGGATCAATCAGTTACTGTAATTTCCTCTAGCGCAGGAGGGGCTAACTTATTCCCAGCCACTCTAAGCGTCGTAGCACCTAGCCAAACCCCATCAATTCTGAGCCTGTCTACAAATGAAGGTTTGGCATCAGGCGGAGACGTTGTAACTCTATCCGTCACAAATATTGGTACTCAGTCAGCTGTCGGGGTGATGTTTGGGACGAATGCAGCTGAGGTAACCAGAACCACAGCTTCTCAAATTGACGTGAAGGTTCCAGCTGGTGCAGCTGGCACTGTCTCGGTGACTCTCTCCACAGCTCTAGGCATGGTAGAAAGCTTGGCGGCTTACACATATATTGCCAACCCTGCTGTTAAATCGGTTTCTCCTTCCACTGTCTCTTCCGCAGCAGCTGAAGTTGATCGAACTGTCACAATAACTGGTGTTGGTTTCGGCGCAACAGGAACAATAAAAGTAGGACAGCAGACACCACAGGCTTATGTGAGTACTGATGATGGCACAAAGATTTCAGGTGTTGTGATACCAAATCAGGCTGCCGGTTCGCTCTCAATTTTGATTACTCCAACCGGTTCCCTGGTGCCAATAGCAACTTCTGTGACTGTCACCAAACCAAGCATCACCTATGTTGGAACTCAAGAAGACAAACCTATTTACAACTTGGCGTGTAACAATGCTGACTGGTACTGCCTGTATGGGTACAGTGGAGCGACAAAACCATCCTTCTCTAAGAACGGTGGCGAAATCCTCAAAATTAAGGGAACCGGATTCGGTAATTCAGGAACTGTGAAGTTAGGCACTACAACAGTTACTCCATATTCATTTACCGATACGGAGATCCTTCTTTCAGTCCCAGCGCTACCGGTGGGTTACTACGATTTGACTGTCGTTCCTACTTCGGGAATCCAGACAGACTTGTTGACAAGGGCCATGAATGCGGTAGAGACCGATGCTCTTATGCCGTTGACTATTACCTCCGTTACTCCTACCGTGGCTAACACTCGTGGGGATCTAATCTACAATTTTGATCCATCCCAAGACTTAAATTCAATTTATGAAATAACCGGTGAGGGTTTCCTTGGTTCGGACAATGGAGCCTCGACAGAGCTATACCAATACGAAATTGGAGTGGATCCGTTCCAATCAGATGGCGGAAGAGTGCCTGTCACCATTCTGTCGATCACTGATACCACAATGACTTTCTCAGCGGTTAGATCCTTCTCACCGATTCGCTGGACCGGAGTGGCTATTCAGACTTCTGAGGCCCTTGCATTCACTCAACAGGCGATTCACTATGTAGGCGCATTACCGCCTGCAGCAGGAATTTCTGGATACTTCGGATTGTGTACGAAGGACTCAATCAATAGTCACAACCCGGCAATCATCAACGTCTCTGGGACCGGCATGTTCGGAGACTCAGGTGTGGTGAAGTTATCTGGTCAGGTAATCGACCCTGCAGCTGTAACTTGGACTGCGGACAATGTGACCATCGAGTTCTCCAAGCTACCAGCAGATTTGGCTGAACACTGGGGCTCTAAGACTTTGGAAATAATTCCAACTGATACAAACCTCATCCCAAGATCATTCAGTTGGTTCTGTGGTGTGTATGCAGAAATCATCACCAAGATCAATGGTCTGACTACCGAACAGACAATTAATGCCGGCACAGATTTCACCGCCTCGGCAGAGATCCCAGTTAGCAGCCGTGTGGGTGAAACTGTTCCAAACGAAGCTTGGCCAGCCGATGGTTACCAGTATCAGTCAGCTCAAGACCACTCGGACCACGCTTGGGTAAATAATGTTAGATCAGGCTTGCCAACATATGCGGGCGACTGGTACATCAGGGCGAATCCTGGATTGAGCACACCACTGATCGATCGCACTAGGTACTACGGACTATCAAGCACCGAGGTTCACCTGGTCATTGACGGCAAACCAATTACCTTTACCCCTAAGTTGAAGGGAAGCGCGGAAACATCGATTACATATCGCGGGCAACTTGGTGATGGAACCTTTGAATCCAATGACGACATTGCCTATACCGTCCAGGTAGAGGCCGGTTCACCACAGATCACCCGAGTTGTTTGGGAGTATCGAAACAGTTCCTGCAGCCTTGCAAACAACAATTACAGTTGGTCTGAAGGACTTCCTAGCAATGTTGCTGTTGTGCCTAATGAATGTGGTGGCGATGGAACAGCGGTGAGCAGTTGGGACATAAAGGTTAAGTACTTCGAAATGATGAAGGACGGTAAGAATCTTGCAAATCTATTCCTACCTACCTATAACGTATTTACCTTAACGATTGAAAAGCGAGCTCTTACCATCGACAAGGTGAGCGCGACTAAGTCTTACGATGGCAATCCAAACATCCCACTTGGCGCTCTAACTGTCTCCGGTGCGATTGAAGGAGAGACACCTTCGCTTCAGGGTAATGAGAGTAGAAACGGCTACTTTGCGGATGCGAATGTCGGCGAGAACAAACCAGTTTACGTTTCAGGTACAGACGGTCAGACTGACTTCATTCAGAGAATTCAGCTTGAGGGAACATACGCTTGGAACTACTACTTGACTAACAGCGAATTGTTGGTGCTTGGTTCAATCACAAAGGCTAACGCTAGATTGAGTTTGAGTACAAGCAATAAAGCGCTAATCATGGGTGTTATTGATCAAGCAACTATTTCAACTTCGGTACTAGACACTGCTACAGGTAATGCGCCAGTTGCAGAGTCTGGAATCCCAGATGTAGTTGTGACGGTCTCAACCCCGTCCGTGTGTAGCATCTCAGCTACTTTGGAAGTTACTGCGCTTGCCGTTGGCGAGTGTGTCGTCGAGGCTTCGTTACCAGCTTCTGCGAATTACAATGCAGCCAGCGCTGCTAGTGATCCAGATTCTCTTACCGAGACATTGACTATCACTGTCTATGCGACACCTAAGAAAGTCTCGGTCATCACCCAGGACCTAGTTATCAGTGAGGGTGAAAGCCCTGCACCGAGCTATGAAGTTCTAGGCCTTGAAGAGGGTGACTCTCTAGATTCAGTTGTCTTCGACTACTACGACGGTGGTGTGAAGCTTGACTCGGCACCAACTGCAACTGGTAGATACACTATGGTTGCGTCCAGTGCCATCATTGCAACATCGAATGCTGCTGCATACGACTCCTCTATTGAGTTTGTGGCTGGAACTTTGGTGGTGACACCTCCTCCTCCAACTGTTTCAGAGATAACACCACCTAACGGGTTTGAAGCTGGTGGGGAGCAACTCCTGATATACGGAACGAATCTAGGAGCAGTTACCTCCATTGCCTTCGGAGCTGTGACCCTTTCTGGTTCAGCTTTTGTTGTAAACGGTGATGGAACAGAGATTTCTCTAGTTGCTCCACCCGGTACGGGTCTAGTATCAGTGAAGTTGATTGCCGGTGACACTGAGCTACTACTCGATTACACCTACGATCCGTACGTTGCTGCCATCACAGACGTGGCTCCGCTGAATGGACCAGAAGCTGGTGGAAACCAGTTAGTTATTACAGGTACTCACTTGGAACAGGTAACTGAGATTCGACTTGGGGCGTCACTTATTCCGAGTGGTCAAGTAACACGCAATCAGGCAGGAACATCAATCAGTTTCAACGCCTCAGCGGGAACTGGAAAAGTAAAACTTCTACTTGTAACTGCTAGCGGTAACTATTCCTTCGATTACAGTTACGACGCTGCTCCAGTCAACGTCAATCTCAATCCAAGATTGGCGCTCAAGCTAGTCAAGCCACAATTTGGCAAGATGTTGTCGAAGCACAAAGTGCAGATGTTGGCGAAGGACATGAAACCGAGTGCTTCATACACTCTGACCATGTATTCACCGGTAACAACTATGGTCACCGGAACTACTTCGTCTTCAGGTGCTATCAACAGCGCAATGACCATTCCAGCCGAGGCTTGTAAGAAGCCTGGCATGCACAAGCTGGTTCTATCCGCCGAGGATTCCACTGGCACAGTGCACGAGTCAACCGTTCACGTCGTACTCGATAAGAAGTGCAAGATTACCGCGGTAGTCGATAAAAATAAGGACGGCAGCTGGAACGTCAGAGGACCTGTCTTTACCTATCAAAGATCAACAGTTACACCTGAAACCAAGGCCACCCTAAAAGCGCTTAGGTCATGGATGAAGGATGCTTTCAGCATAAAGGTTTCAGGCTATACAGAAACCGATGGTAAGGGCTACGCACTCAAGGTAATGAACAAGAAGCTTGCGAAGAAGCGAAGCATGGCAGTCGTTCACTACCTCAAAGAGATAGGCATCAAGACTCGTTTGATTGTTGATCCTGTCGGAGCTAAGGACCCAATCAGTCCTAAACAATCCAAGAACCGAAGAGTGGAACTTAACGTCACCTTCTAAATCCGCCTTAACCCGGTCCCCGTTGAGTCAGCTTGACTGACCCAGCGGGGATATGGCTTTGATGCTGGGATAGAGTTGCCAATATGCACAGGAACATCTCTCGAACAGCTGGTATTGCATTGGTGATGCTACTTAGTTCACTGAGTCTTGTTGCTAATGCCGCAACTCCAACAAAGCATTCAATCAGCTTCGATGCCAACGCCGGTGATGGTTCAATGCCTGTTGTCAAACTTCCCACCACTGGCAAGGCACTGCCTCTTTCAAAGTTCACTCGCGATGGTTTTAGTTTTGCAGGCTGGGCACTAAGTCCAAATGGTGTTGTGAAGTATAGGGATAAGGCTGTGCTCAAACCCAAAGGAAAAATTAAGCTTTATGCTCGATGGGTTTCAGCGGTGCCCACACCAACATTGATGAATTATTCGGTAGGTAAATTACTGTGGTCTGAATCCTTCAGTGGTTCAGCTAAAGGAAAAGTTTCAGAAACTAATTGGACAACTAGATACTGCGGACATTCTGCTGCTAATGGCGGAGGATCCTGTTTTGGTGAATCACAGTATTACACTCCAGATGCAATCGCTCTGGATGGATCAGAGCAGGGTAACGCAGTTATCACAACTAAGCGAATAACGAGCGCGCCAGCGAACTCGGGTCCCTGTCTAGCCAGTCCCTGCAGATTTGTTAGCGGGAGATTTGATACCCAAGGCAAGGTCTCATTCAAGTATGGATACATTGAAGCGAGGATGAAGATGCCTGCCGGTGGTGGGAACTGGCCAGCTTTCTGGGCTCTCGGGGATTCGATTACTCAGGTAGGTTGGCCACTGTCTGGGGAGATAGACATTGCTGAGCAGGGAGGCAACAGGGCAACTCGAAACTCCAGTGCTGTGCACTACTCAAACCAAAATATCTCAACCTGTTGTGACAACCACCGCTACGTTATGGGTGAAATTTTTGATGAGGCTAACTATCAAAGCGACTTCCACACATACGGGATCGCTTGGACACCTAATCTAATGCAGTTCTATGTTGATAGAGAACTTTTCTGGACTGCCTATCCAGGTAACCTCGGTGAGCACCATTGGGTTTTCAACGAGCCGTTCTTTCTGATATTGAACAATGCCACAGGCCCGTTTGGTGGGGATTACACAGGCTGGCAAACAAGTGAAACAAAGATTGACTACGTTAGGGCATGGCAGTTAGATGGTCACGGAACAGTAATCAGACGTTAGTTACGAAAGCTTATTTTCTTAGCTCTCATAATTACTTGAATACGTGCGATTGCCGACTTGCTTATGCCTGGAATGGCCTGCAGTTCTTGCAGAGAGGTCTTCCTCATGTCTGAGACTTTGTATAGTTTCGCTTCAACCAGAGCCCTCCTGGCCGGAGCTGTCAGCCCGATTCTCAGCCACTCAATTTCAAGCGCCTCTTGCTGCTCCGCGGGGTTTAGCTCATGCCTCTTGCGCCTAGGTTCTTTAGCCATGCTCGAAGTTTATTGCTAGCGAAGGGAATCTCTTCCTCTATATAGGATTGAAGTTCAATCAGGATAGGAGTCGGTTTTGACCAAGGTTTTACTCACAGGAGCCAGCGGATACATCGGTAAGCACGTTGCGTTGAGACTACTGCTCGACGGATACACAGTCGTTGCCTCGATTAGATCACTATCTAGAGTTGATGAAGTTCGAGAAGCTGTTTTGCCTCGCTTGCCTAAGAACTTTGATCTTGGCAAGCATCTGACTTTTGTTGAGCTAGATCTAGAGAAAGACTCTGGTTGGGAAAAGGCACTTGAGGGTGTTGATGTTCTACTTCACACTGCTTCTCCTTTCCCTATCGCTCAACCTAAAGACGAGAACGCTCTTATTAGACCAGCAGTTCAAGGAACGCTAAGAGCACTAAAGGCTGCCCACAAGGCAGGAGTTAAGAGAGTTGTGCTGACTTCTTCAGTTGCAGCGATTGACGGTAATGACTTCCCGGCAGGGAAGACTGCGCTAGATGAAACCATGTGGACAGACATCAACCACCCGCTGGGTAATTCCGCCTATACCAAGTCCAAGACTCTAGCTGAGCAGGCTGCATGGGATTATGTGAAAACCACTGCCCCTGAAATTGCACTCACTACTATCAACCCTGCTCTGGTTACCGGTGCTCCTCTAGATAGGAACTTTGGTTCATCTGTTGGTGTTATGGAGAGAGTGCTCAAGGCAGCTGACCCGATGCTTCCAGATGTTGCTTTCTCAATTGTTGATGTTCAGGATGTTGCGAAGCTGCATGTCAACGCAATCAAGATTGATGCAAGCCACGGTGAGAGATTTTTGGCAGCATCAGAGACGTTATCTTTCGTAGAGATTGCCAAGATCATCAAGGCTGCTTACCCGGATAGAAAAGTAAATACCTTCCAAGCACCCAACTTTGTAATTCGAATGCTTTCACTCTTTGATAAAGAGATTAAGAGTGTTGTCCCACTTCTAGGTAAGAGAAGGCCAGCAAACTCAACTAAAGCTCAGAGTCTATTGGGGATCAAGTTCATGCCTGCCAAGCAGTCAATTGTTGAGACGTGTGACTTCCTAATTGAAAACGGGTTTGCTAAGAAGAAGTAGTTTCTTAGCCACCAAGTATTGGGCGGACTTCAACCTTTCGGTTACAAGCTTTAGATCCTTCTGCAGCCAGTTCTTTGGCTTCTTCGATGTTTTCAGCATGGATAAGCCAGAAGCCAGCCATGAATTCGTCTGTCGAATGCAGAGGTCCTTCTGCAACGAAACCTAGATCGCTACGGTTGTCTAACACAACTGACTTCGCTGGGTCATCGATTCCGCAGGCAACTATCCAGTGCCCATTGGCCTGTAGCTTGTCGTTGAACTCGTCAATAGCCACCATCTCGTCCGTGGAGGCAGATCTGCTTTTGCTATCTATTACGGCGATTATGAATCTCATTTGGGCCCTCGTCTCCCGATTTCATAGGTCAGCCTAACTGTTAGATTTTGGTTTCCCCCTTCGAAACGCATCTGTGGGAATGGATGGAATTTTCACGGATTTCCCCACTAGGCTACAACTGTATATACACACTCTTGAACGCAGTTACATCAGCAACTATTGGTGGTAACGCTGCGTCACTAGGAACCAAGTCAGCTACTTCACTTCAGCTAACTGTTCCCACTGCATCTTCTGCAGGGACAGTTGACATCGTGCTAACCACGGCTGACGGTGCAACAACAGTTGACACCTTTACTTATGTTGGTACTGGTGTTCAGCAGACTGTTGAAGTTGCAGATCTCGTAGCTGAAGTGACTCTTGGTGCAGCCGATTTAGCTCCATCTGCAACTGTTTCGTTCAGCCCGGACGATGCTGGAACTGCTGGCGCAATCACCTACAGTTCAGACACACCTGCTGTTTGCTCGATTGTTTCAAACAAGGTGCGTTTCCTAGCTGGAGGTACCTGTACCGTGAAGGCAACAGTCGCAGCCTCTGGTTTGCTTTTAGCAGGCTCAGACACCGAGACACTTACTGTCTTACCAAAGGCGCAGTCAATAAGCCTCTCTGCTCCTGCGAAGCCGGAGGTTGATCTGGACGGCATTGATCTCATTGCTTCAACTACTTCGGGTCTGTCACTTTCCTTCGCAACGGCAACGGCTTCTGTGTGCTCTGTCGACTCAGTCGGTCACGTAACGCCAATCACCGCTGGTGAATGTATTGTGACAGCCACGCAGGCGGGTAATGCTAGCTGGCTATCAGACAGCAAACAGCTGATTATCGTATTCGTTGCTCCAGCAACTACTCCGATTGTTGACAATGGTAACCCTGCGAAGCCAAGCATTCTTGCTAAGACTGGTGCTTGGGTTAAGAATGGCGATACTCAACTGTCATGGAACCGCACTAAAGGTACTTTGGCATTCAAAGTCAGCATCGTCTACGTTGGACCAATTAAGGGCACTGCCGTCTTCAAGATCGGTTCGAAGTCATACACCTGTGTTGTGAACTTTGGAACTCTCAAGAAGCAGGCAACAGCTAAGCGTCTGGTCCTAACCTCACCGAACCTTTGTTCAGGTGCTAAGGAGAAGACTCAGCTCGCTGCGCTAAAGAAAGCTCCAGTGAACACAGTGGTCAAAATCACCGTGGTCAGAGACATGAAGCATCCAACCACCTACGCTAAGTACCGCACTAAGACTCGCGTTCTTTACGCGAAGCTTGGCTAAGCAACCTAATTTGAGATAGCCCGTCGGTAATCCGGCGGGCTATCTTAATTTTGAGATTGCTTCTGTTTACCAAAATTTAGTCTTTAGTAGTTCTCTTGGAAACTCAAATTTCAGCAACTCAGCGGGTTCAGTTTTGTAGTTGTTAATCTTTCTAGTTGAACCTTGCTGCTATGAAGACTTCATTGCGCCTAAGTTCTATTTTCACGTCTCTAGCATTTTTGCTAGCACTGGTAGTTGTACCAGGAACAGCTAAAGCAGCTGTTACATTCACAATTCCAACAGCCCCACTAAACGTCATCGCAGTTCCTGCTGAGGGTGGGTTCACAGTAAGTTGGGAAGATCCAGCTTCCAATGGCAACGCGGAGCTTACTCAGTTTGTGATTGACGGCGGGCAGGGAACTTGCACCACCGCAGTACCTGCAACACAGCACAGCGCGTTCGTTCCTGCGGTAAATTCTTCAGCTGCAGCTTTCAAGGTTTATGCAGTGAATAGCCAGGGTTTCGGTCCTGGCTCACTAGCCTCGGAGAGCGTCACTCCTGAGGCCGCTAAAGCTGGTTTCTTCGCAGTCGATAGCAAAGGCTTCACCAAAAACGTTGGTTCAACTACCGGCAACTTCCCTAGATTGAGAATCAAGTCATCTGCTTACTTTGGTTCTGTCTCAACTCCTTCCGGTAACGGAGCTTGGTTACTTGCTCACGGTGGACGAATCGTCACCTTGGGCGATGCAGTAGTGACCAGCCAGTCGCTGTCTGAACCCGCTATCCAACTTGTTTCTTCATACAACCGTCTTGGTTACTACGTAATCGGAAAGCGCGGTGAGGTATCAGCATCAGCTAACGCCCCCGTAATCACCGGTTCACTTTCAAACACTCGAATCATCGTGGGTGGTGTTCCAACTTCTAGCGGTAAGGGACTTTGGCTTCTTACCTCGACCGGAAAGATCATCGGACTAGGAGATGCCACCTCAGATTCGCTTCCAAAGAACCACTACGTAAGAGTCATTGCGCGAGCAACTGGAGATGGTTTCTGGGCAATCACGAAGGCAGGAGCAGTTGTCTCCTACGGGGACGCTCCACAGATTTCAGCGGTTATCACCAACATCAAGGACACCGCACTGGCGGCATCTGGTGATGGCTTCTACGTTCTGGACAACAGTGGAACAATCACTGCTTTCGGTGACGCTGCTCAGCTCGAAACAGCTAACGTCGCCAACGCAGTTGCTCTAATCAACACCGCAAAGGTTAGTGAAGTCAAAGACTTCCAGATTGCAGCTTTCAGTGACTTCCACGGAGCGCTTGATTACTCAAAGACTACTTCGGCAGGTATCGACACATACACCAGCGGTGCTGCAGTTTTGGCTGCCAACTTTGAGGCTGATAGAGCACAGAACCCTGCAACATTCACCTTCTCAAGCGGTGACAACTGGGGTGCAGCTCCTCCGCTATCGACAGTGTTCGATGAAATGCCGACCGTTGAGGCTTTCAACTACATGGGTGTCGATGTCTCAACTTTTGGAAACCACGAGCACGATAAGCCACTTACAAATGTGAATGCGCGTATCGCTGCTTCTCAATACAAGTGGGTTGTCTCTAACTACTCAAGCCTTAGCGAGATCAACGCACAAAACTTGAACGGCGTCGCAACCGCACCTTGGACGATTGTTGACCGTGGTGGAGTGAAGGTTGGTGTAATTGGTTTGAACACACCTGAGACCAAGGAAGTTATCTTCCCAGGTAACCTAGGTCAAATTGAAATCGGTGATGTTCTTGGAACTTCTGCCTCAGCTCTAGCTACCAAGGCCCAAGTTCAGTCAGCAATCAAGGCAGCTCGTAAAGCCGGAGCAGATGTTGTCGTATCTCTAGTGCATGAGGGCTTCGGTCAATTCAACGCTGAGACTAGCGTTGCAGAAGGCAGACTGCTTGACATCGCTCCTGTTCTTGAAGGCTCAGATATCGTACTCGGTGGTCACAGCCACCTGAAGTATGCAGGAATCGTTGGAAACAAGTTGATTGCTGAGACTCCAAACGCTGGAACTCTATACAACAGAATCCACGCCTGTGTTGACACAGCAACTCACAGAACACTTGGAGCGCGTGTGGAGCATGTCGTTCCAACTGTGAAGGTCCCAGCTGGAACTGCGATTGCATCCACCCCGCTCAACCAGAATGCGGTGAACTCAATTGCAGGTTACAAGGCAAACCTTGGCGCTAAGTACAACGTAGTAATCGGATCAATCGCTGATGTCGCTCCTAACGGTGGTACTCCAGCAATCCAGAGAACCTACGAGACGGCTCTTGGTAACTACATCGCTGACAACCTCAGAACAGCGATGGGCACTCAGATCGCAATCATCAACGGTGGAGGTATTCGCGACATGCTACCTGCGAAGACCTTCGTACCTACCGATGCCTCAATTGTGAGACCGAGCTGGTCCAGCCTGCAGCCTGGTTACACCACATCCAATGGTCCTTGGCAGGTGACCAGCTCAGGCCCATACACCCTAACTGTCGGTGACGTAGCAACCGTGCTACCGTTCGGTAACACAGCAGCGACAACCACAATTACCGGTGCAGATGTCTGGGCGGCTCTAGAGAACGGTGTTTCCCAGGTCGCAACAGGCGGAGGTAGGTTCCCTCAGGTATCTGGCCTAAAGTTCACTTTTGACATGAGTATCGCTGCTAACAGCGGACGCGTTACATCAGTGACATTGACAGATGGAACACCAGTTCCTAACACCACCGAAACCTCATACACCTTAGCTACAAACGACTTCATGGTCGCTGGTGGTGACGGATACACAATGTTCGGTGGTCTAGCTAAGGCTAGAACCCGCGATGTGCTTGAGACCCTTGTTCGCGAAGCAATTATTCGTGACAGCGCTAACGGCCCAGTTGTAATGTCAACTGACGGAAGAATCACTCGCATCGGCTAAATCAATAAGTAGTCAAATGGGAGGGTCGAAAGACCCTCCCATTTCTATTAGTCTGGAGCTATGAGTTCAAACATCACCCTTATCTTCGATGGTGATTGTGGTTTCTGCACTACTGCAGCGAACTTCATCGTTAAGCACAGCAAGACTAAAATCGATGCAGTTCCATGGCAGAGAGCAGATTTGAATGAGTTCTCTCTAACTCAAGCTCAGGTAGCAGATCAGGTTTATCTAGTTATCGATGAGGTGTCCTTCGGCGGACATGAAGCCTTCGCCATGATTTTTAGAATCCAACCAAATGCTCTTGTTAGATTGATGGGCAAGATCATGATGAGCAAATATTCACGTTGGTTGGCTGCCCCAACCTATCGTTTGGTAGCCAAGTATCGTCACAAACTTCCTGGCGGGACTCCTGCCTGCAAGCTGCCTCAGAACTAAGCAGAAGGATCAAGGTATAGAGAGTGAAACTTCTAAAAAGATTAGTTGCGGCACTGGTTGTCTTGGGAGCATTTGGGTTTTCAGATGCAAGTTCTGCTGACGTTGAGGACTTTAGTTTTTCATCCTTTGAAGTTTCCTATGCTCTCTATCTGAACGCGGAGAAGGAAAACCGGCCAGAGATGCTGGTTACTGAAACCCTCGTAGCCAAATTCCCTGAAATTGATCAGAACCATGGGATTAGACGTAGCATCCCAGATTCCAGCTACGGAAAATATCCAGCACTTTTAGACGACATCGAGGTGCTTGATGAGTTTGGGCAAACAAGAGAATTTGAAATTAGTTCCGAAAACGGGTTCATCGACTTAGCTATAAAGCCGGAAGACGGCTCATTCGTTCACGGTAAGCAAATCTATGTAATTAAGTACCGTCAGGCGTGGGTAATAAATAACTATCAAAGCACAAGTGGTTTTGACGAGTTCTACTGGGATGTTAACGGAACCGGTTGGCAACAGACGTTTGATCAAGTAAAGGCAACAGTAACTCTAGATGAAAGCCTTAGAGAGATTCTTGTCAGTGACAAGATTTTCTGTTACCAAGGTCCGCAAGGTTCAACTGAGAAGTGTTCTTCAATGTCTGAGGCAGAGAGCTCTTTGACTTTCACATCAGGAAGGCTAGGCGCATTTGAGAATCTCACCATCGCAATCCCTTTCGAGCCAAATGTAGCTAACACAACCGGCCCGATAGTTGAGGGGACTTTCAGTTGGTATGGCTATTGGCTGTGTGTTGGAGCTCTAGCGCTTGTTATGCTTTGGGCGCTTTACTTCAGAATCTTCCGGATTAGAAACCAAGGTAAGGAGTTATTCATTGTTCCTCAATACAAACCATCTCCTGAGCCTGGTTTGTTTGTTTCTGCTTTTGTCCTGAGAAAAACTGCCCGTCTTTTTCAGGCCTCTGTTGTCGAACTTGCAGTCAAAAAACTCATTGAGATTGAATCTGTAGAAGGAAGTAAAAACAAAGACTTCATCCTTCGAAGGACTTCTCTAGAAGTCGCAAACCCTAACCAAGGTGCATTACTTTCTCGGCTGGGCCTTACTGAAAGCGGGTCTGAATTATTGCTTTCAAACAAGATGCCAGAGAATCAGAGCACTCAATTGTCCAAGAGTCTAATTCAGCTAAAGACCACTACTGCTAAAGAAGCCACTAAGCAGGGCTATTTCCAGAAACGGGCACTTGGTATTCCAGCTGCCGGGTTAGCCACTGCCCTAGTTTTATTCATTGCGCTGACATACTTTGCGGCTGTTATGGACACTGAAGCCGAAGCAGGATTTATAGCGCTCCCTGTTCTTCTATTCATGCCCTATGTTGCCGTCTATGTGTTGCTGATGTCTAAGCGAACTCTTACTTTGAAAGGATCTGAACTTGTCGCCCATGTAAAGGGTTTGGAGATGTATATCGAGCTAGCCGAGAAGGACAGACTGGAATATTTGCAGTCACCAACGGGTGCATCACTTAAGCCTTCAGAGGTTAAGAGTAAACAAGTGCTCAAACTTTATGAAGAGCTTCTTCCATGGGCAATCTTGCTAGGCCTGCAAAAAGAGTGGGCCAAAGTTCTTAACGATCTCTACGGTACTGAGGGCTCACCTGTTTGGATTATCGGAGCATCAAACTTTGGGGATAGTTTCTCTAACCTAGATGAGTCTCTGACTGCATCTCTTGGGTCTAGTTCAAGTGGAGGATCCAGCGGAGGAGGAAGTTCTGGCGGTGGCGGCGGCGGCGGTGGCGGTGGGGGAATCTAGCCCCATCACTGCATTGCTGGCTCCTTGAACGTTACGCCAATTAGATGCAACCTATCTAAAGCGTTAGCCTAGGAGTATGAAATCTCTTCAGTTATCGGCAGAAGTCCAAGAAGCCCTCAATTCAGGTAAACCGGTTGTTGCTCTTGAGTCAACCATTATCTCTCATGGTCTACCAAGACCTCAGAACCTAGAAGCGGCCAAAGAGTTCGAAGAGATTCTTAGAAGTGCTGGTGTTACACCAGCAACAATCGCAATCTTGGATGGTGTTCCACAGATTGGTTTAGACGCTCACGGTGTTGAGCGTATAGCCAATGAAGATCTCGCCAAGGCAAGCGTTAGAGACATTCCGATTCTTGCAGCAAGAAGAGAATCTGGTGCAACTACTGTTGCGGCAACTGCTCACCTAGCTTCCCTTGCGGGTGTTCGAGTATTTGCTACTGGTGGTCTAGGTGGTGTTCACAGAGGGGCCAACACAACATTTGATGAGTCTGCAGACCTTTCGACTCTTGCCGTTACCAACATCACAGTTGTTTCTGCTGGTGTGAAATCTGTTCTGGATATCTCAGCAACACTAGAGAGACTTGAGTCTCTTAGTGTTCCAGTTATTGGTTGGCAAACTAAAGAGTTCCCAGCATTCTGGCTGACAAAATCTGGTATAACAATTGACTGGTCGTTAGAGACAACAGATCAGATTGCTCAGGTCATGAAGTCTCAAGATGAACTAGGTCACGGTCAGGGAATTGTTATTGCGAACCCAATCCCTGAGGAACTGCAGTGGGATCCTCAAGAGCACGACCGAGTGCTTGAGATTGCCTTCAAGGCCGCTGATGCAGCCGGTATCAGCGGTAAAGCAGTGACACCGTTCCTACTAGGTTTCATCGTTGAAGAATCTAAGGGTAGATCACTTGCTGTGAACCTAGATCTAGCTAGAAACAACGTTCGCCTTGCCGGTGAGATAGCTAAGTCCTGGTCAAGGATTAGCTAGTGGCAAGTGTTCTAGTCATTGGCGATGTCATTGACGACATCATTGCTGTTCCTAAAGAGCCAATTAGATCTAATACCGACACTGACTCAACCATCACCCAGACCCTTGGTGGTTCTGCAAGCAACATAGCTTCGTGGGCTGCCAGCCTAGGTGCTGATGTCACCTTCGTTGGTTGTGTGAATAGTAAAGATGAGTATCGTGTAACAGAGCAGTTTGCGTCATACAAAGTTAAAACAATTCTGCAGTTGAGTGATAAACCAACTGGCTCTCTTGTTGTCTTGGTTGATGGTGAAAACAGGAGCATGCTCACTGACCGAGGAGCTAACAAAGAACTAGATATCAAGAGTTTGGATTACATCTTCTTCACAAACTTTGATTACGTGTTTATCTCCGGATACACATTCTTCGGCAGAGATGTAATTGAGATCAAAGATTTGATCTATGAAGCTCAGCACGGTGGAGCAATGGTACTTATCGATCCAGGTTCAGCCGGATACATCAAAGACTTTGGTTTGGAGGATTTCAAGAACGCAATTTACTCTTGTGACATCCTGCTACCTAATCAAGAAGAGTTCGAACTACTTGGTTCTTCTCTTGCTCAAATCACTGTTGTGAAGAACGGCAGTGCTGGAGTTGATGTTTATGCAGAGGGCATCAAGATGCAGACCTATCCCGTTGAGAAGATACCTGCCGTTGATCCAACCGGTGCAGGCGATGCCTTTGCCGGGGGTTTAGTTGCAACTCTGGCTAATGAGGAACCGTTAGCTAAAGCAATTCAGGTGGGAATAGAAACTGCTGCGAAAGCAGTTCAGACTATTGGTGCCCGCCCTCAGCTTTAAATCTTTCGATAGCTTCAGCAATTAGCTTCTCAGCAGCATCCTTGCCAGCCCACTGGCCAACCTTTACCCACTTGCCAGGCTCTAGGTCCTTGTAGTGGGTGAAGAAGTGCTCGATCTCATCTTTGGTCTGCTGAGGAACATCGTTGATGTCCTGGATATGAGCCCAACGCTTGTCCTTGACTGGAACACAGAGGATCTTCTCATCGATGCCACCGTCATCTTCCATAGGGAGCACACCAACAGCTCTAACCTCAACGATTACTCCAGGGAATACCGGGAATTCAAGTAGTACTAGGGCATCGAGAGGATCTCCATCGCCACCCAGGGTGTTATCGAAGAACCCATAGTCAACCGGGTAAACAAAAGGTGTGAAAAGAACACGGTCAAGGCGAATACGTCCTGATTCGTGGTCAACTTCATATTTGTTTCTGCTTCCACGAGGAATTTCGATGATGGCGTCGATAGACATGGGTCTCCTAAATAGGCTTGGTAATACAAGAATACCGAAAGGGCACAGATGGCATCTCGACCTAGGCTAACCCCAGCCATGGCTGATATTCGTCGCGCCATCAGAGAGTCTTGGGAATCCTACGGAGTAGTTGAGGGTGACACTGTAGTGATTGCCTGCTCCGGAGGAGCAGACTCCCTAGCTCTAGCAGCCGCTTCCCTATTTGAAGGTAAGAGGGCAAAAATCAAAGTGATTGCAATTGTGGTGAACCACAATCTCCAGAAGGGCTCTAAAGAGATTGCAGAGAAGGCTAAGGCCACTCTTATGGAGTTGGGGTTTGTCACTGTGGAGGTTGTCGGTGCAAAGGTTGTTGCCGGATCTCTAGGTATGGAGGCTGCTGCTAGAAATGCTCGCTATGGAGCGATTGATGATTTTGCTAAGCGCTATGGAGCGAAGTATTCGATGCTGGGTCACACGTTAGATGATCAAGCTGAGACAGTGTTACTTGGTTTAGCTAGAGGTTCAGGGCCTAAGTCCATTGCAGGGATGTCAGCACTTAGTGCTGATGGAAAGTATTTACGACCACTACTTGGTTTGAGAAGAGAAACCACAGTTGCCTTCTGTGTTGATAGTGGTATTGAGTATTGGCAAGATCCACAGAACCTAGATACTAAGTTCTCAAGAGTGAAGGTCAGGCTCAATGTCCTTCCAGTGCTAGAGAAGGAATTAGGTCCAGGTATCGCTAGTGCCCTAGCTAGAACAGCTGAGATCCTTCAGGAAGATAACCAGTATCTGGAGGCTCAGGCAGAGATTGCTTATCATGCGGCAGCCAAGACCACTAACAACTCGGTAATCCTGAATGTTGAGGAACTGTTTCAGCTAGCCCCAGCTATTCGTAATCGAGTAATTCACAATGCTCTCGTCTTACTAGGAGCAGAGCCAAGTAAGAATCATATTGATTCTGTGTCTGCTTTGCTAACGAATTGGCATGGTCAAAAACCTTTGACCCTGCCAGCAGTTAGAGTAGTAAGGGCGGGCCGAGAGATTACTCTCAAGAGCACCAAAACTACTAAACCAGGAGCATGCTAAGTGGACCTTAATCAGGTGCAAGACGACATTACTGAGGTGTTAGTCACCGAAGCCCAGATCGCCGAACGAGTTGAAGAACTAGCTAAAGAGATTGACGCTGCTTATGCAGGTAAAGATGTCTTGCTGGTTGGAGTTTTAAAGGGTGCGGTCATGTTCATGGCTGATCTTTCTAGAGCTATCCAGATTCCAGTTTCAATGGACTGGATGGCAGTATCTTCTTACGGGTCAGGCACCCAATCCTCAGGTGTGGTTCGAATCCTCAAGGATCTAGACGCTGATGTTCTAGGTCGACATGTTCTCATCGTTGAAGACATCATCGATTCAGGGCTAACCCTGTCTTGGCTCAAATCAAACCTCTCAGCCAGAGGTGCAGCATCTGTTGAGATTGTTGCCCTACTCCGCAAGCCAGAGGCTGCCAAGGTTGATGTTGAGGTAATGCTGGTTGGCTTTGATATCCCTAACGAATTCGTAGTTGGCTACGGCCTTGACTATGCCGAGAACTACCGCACTCTGAAGGATGTTGGCGTTCTGGCACCTAAGGTTTACAGCTAAAAAGCCGTTATTCTCTCTGCGAACAGAGGCAATCGGGGGCTGACAGTGTCGGTTCGGGCGGGTAGCCTAGTACTTGTTAAGGAAAGGTATGGGGCGTAGCCCCTCACATGAAATCAAAGAAACTTTTTAGAGGACCATTTATCTACGTGGCAATCGCTGTTGCCCTTTTGGTATTTGGTTTTAACTCGTTTAGTACATCTAACTTCAAGCAGGTTGACACCTCAGTTGGCCTTTCATTCATCACCTCTGGTGATGCTCAGAAGGTTGAGATTATTGAAAGCGAACAACGCGTAGATGTCACGCTAGCTGTCTCTGATCGCGTTTACGGCAAAGAGATTCAGTTCTTCTACACCGCGGCTCGTGGCACTCAGTTGGCTACCGCAATTGCAGAGGCAAACATCCAAGATGGTTTCAATGACAAGGTCACTAACACCCCTTGGTATCTCTCACTACTATTCAACCTTCTTCCGTTCCTACTGTTCCTAGGTATCTTCTGGTTCCTGATGTCAGGTGCACAGGGCGGCAACAACAAGGTAATGCAGTTCGGTAAGTCAAAGGCAAAGCTCTACAACAAGGACATGCCGAAGGTGACTTTCGCTGATGTTGCTGGTGTTGATGAAGCAATTGAAGAACTTGAAGAAGTTAAGGACTTCCTAAAGGAGCCTCAGAAGTTCCAGGCAGTTGGCGCAAAGATTCCTCGTGGTGTTTTGCTTTACGGTCCGCCGGGAACCGGTAAGACACTTCTGGCTAAAGCAGTTGCAGGTGAAGCCGGTGTTCCATTCTTCACAATCTCAGGTTCTGATTTTGTTGAAATGTTTGTTGGTGTTGGTGCATCGCGTGTTCGTGATCTTTTCGAACAGGCTAAGGCTGCCTCTCCTGCGATTATCTTCGTAGACGAAATCGATGCTGTTGGTCGTCACCGTGGTGCCGGTATTGGTGGCGGCAACGATGAGCGTGAACAGACTCTGAACCAGTTGCTAGTTGAGATGGATGGTTTTGATTCAAAGACCAACGTAATTCTTATTGCTGCAACTAACCGTCCTGACATTCTTGACCCAGCACTATTGCGTCCTGGTCGTTTCGATCGTCAGGTTGGAGTTTCAGCTCCAGATCTAATCGGTCGTGAACAGATTCTGAAAGTCCACGCAAAGGGTAAGCCAGTATCAGATGATGTCGACCTTGCGATAGTTGCAAGAAGAACACCTGGATTCACGGGTGCAGATCTTGCTAACGTTCTAAACGAAGCAGCTCTGCTAACTGCTAGAAGCGGTGAGAAGAAAATTACCAACCAGATTCTTGATGAGTCAATTGATCGTGTTATCGGAGGACCTGCAAAGAAGACTCGTTTGATGCAAGACTCTGAGCGTTTGAACACTGCGTACCACGAAGCAGGTCACGCTCTAGTAGCAGCCTCATTGAACTACTCAGATCCTGTTTCTAAGGTAACCATTCTTCCTCGAGGTAGAGCACTTGGATACACCATGGTGCTCCCACTTGAGGATCGTTACTCAGTAACTCGTAATCAACTACTAGACCAGATTGCTTATGCAATGGGTGGTCGCGTAGCTGAGGAAATTGTTTACGGAGACCCAACCACTGGTGCATCTAATGACTTCGAGAAGGCAACATCAATCGCTAAGGCAATGATCATGCAGTATGGAATGTCTAGCGTGATTGGTTCTGTTTCTTACGGTCAGGCCGGTGAAGTCTTCATTGGTAGAGACATGGCTCAGACCAAGGAATACTCGGATCTAACTGCTCAGCAGATTGATAATGAGCTTCGCTCAATTCTTGATGCTGCTCACGATGAGGCATACAAGGCCATCAACCTAAACCGTAAGGTTCTAGATGCGATGGCTAAGGAATTGATGGAGCGCGAGACTCTAAATGCGGAGGAAATCGCAGTTATCTTCAAGCCTGTGAAGAAGCTTCCTAAGCGTCCACAGTGGCTATCCAAGCGCACTAGACCAAAGCCTAAGCAGGGCCCAATTGCTATTCCAGCTAAGGGATCAACCCAGGCTAAGCGTGACGCTGCCACCACGGAAACCAAGAAGCCTGCTACCCGTCGTAAGTCCTCGTAGGGAACCAAGTGCTAGACGCCGAACGAATCAAGGCAGCCGTTGTTGAGCTGCTCCACGCAATCGGTGAAGACCCTACCCGTGACGAACTAAAGGCAACCCCGCAGAAGGTAGCGGACGCATACTCTGGTTTCTTTGCAGGTGTCGGTGCTAATCCACTTGAGGTTCTAGCGGACACTTTCCCAGCTGAGCAAAACGATGTTGTGATCTTGAAGGACATCGAACTTGTATCTATCTGTGAGCATCACCTACTTCCTTTCACAGGTGTTGCGCACATCGCTTACCTACCTAACGACCGTGTAATTGGTTTAGGTAGATTGCCTAAGTTGGTTGAAGTTCTAGCATCAAGACCTCAGTTGCAAGAGAACCTAACAGCACAAATTGCTGATGCTCTTGAAGAAGGGCTCTCAACTAGAGGTGTGGTTGTTGTCATTGAAGCAAGACATCACTGCGTTGCATCTAGAGGTGCAAGACAACCTGAAGCAAACACTGTCACTGTTGCTACTCGTGGCGAATACAGTGAAGCAGCTAATCGCGCTGAAGTAATGGCGCTAATCGCAAAATGAAATACGATTCAAGCGCACCTAAAGTAAAGCCGCTGGTGATGGGTGTCCTAAATGTCACCCCAGATAGTTTTAGTGACGGTAATCAATACAACTCAGTTGAATCTGCGCTTGATCACGCAAAGCTTCTTGTACTTGCCGGTGCTCAGATAATCGACATCGGTGGAGAATCAACCAGACCAGGAGCTGAACGCGTAACGCTTGAAGAAGAACAGTCTCGTGTTGTTCCTGTAATCAAAGCAATTGCTGAACTAAATCTAGGCGCTGCAATCAGCATCGACACCATGAATGCTGAAACAGCAGAACTAGCAATCGCAGCTGGAGCAAACATCATCAATGATGTCTCTGGTGGATTAGCTGATGAAGCAATGCTTGGTGTTGCTGCAAAACATGATGTAGTCATCATCCTGTCGCATTGGCGTGGTCACAGTGACATCATGAACACGATGGCCTCGTATCAGAACGTTGCTGAAGAAGTTGCAACTGAGCTGCAAGCAAGAGTAGATGCTGCACTTGCAGCAGGTGTTAGTAGAGACAAGATTGTGGTTGATCCTGGACTTGGTTTTGCTAAAGACATGAAACAGAACTGGCAGCTGGTCGCTCGCCTAGATGAGATTGAAAAACTGGGGCTCCCCATTCTGGTAGGAGCTTCTAGAAAGAGATTCATTGCTGGCGCTTTGGATGAAGAGGAGCCTAACTCTGTTTCTCACGAGAGAAGAGATGTTGCAACTGCCGTTCTAACCGCATTACTTATGCAACGAAAGCTCTGGGGAGTTAGAGTTCACAATGTCATCTCAACCGTTGATGCCATCAGTATTGTTAGTGCTTTGCACGAGGGTTCTAATGATGCAGGAA
>JBEAMR010000025.1:0-9518 GCA_041165845.1 Actinomycetota bacterium
CGGGAGAGTCATGAACGGAATGAAGTTGTATGTCAAACCAAAGATAACCATGAAAGGCGTTCCAACAACATACTGGCTCTGGTCCAGCAATCCAGAATCCTGAAGAGTTGTAACAATCCATGACTCATTCGAGAACAACTGCTTCCAAGCCAATGTTCTGAGCAGGAAAGAGATGAAGAAAGGAGCGATGACCAAAGTCAGCATCAGCTTCTGAAGCATTGGCCGAGGTCTAGCCTTCACTCCGATGAAGTATGCGAGTGGGTAGGAAATCAGGAGAGCTAGAACTGTCGCAGCCAGCGCATAAGCGAATGATCTGAGAATGTGCGGTAGATACTCAGCGATTACGTAACCGTAGTTACCAATCTCTAGAGCTGGAACATACTCTGCGTATCCCCCCGCAGGATCTGGAATCTGCAGAGAAACCATAATCAGTGCGATCAGAGGAGTCAGGAAGAAAGCTCCAAGGTATGCAAGCCCAGGTGCAAGCAACGCAATAACGACTTTGCCGGTTTTAGTTGGCTTAGAGGATTTTGAACTGTTGTTTGAACCGAAAGCTGCGAAAGCCATATTGCTTACGCCTGTTCTACGTTTGCAGGCAAGTCAGAGAGACCGAAGGTGTGCTCAACAGCCCACGAGATCCAAACCTTTTCACCAAGTTCAATAACCGGTGACTGGCCCATGTTCTGAGCAAAGACGGTGATGTTTCCTAGGTTAGGAACTTCAATCAAATACTGGTTGCTAACCCCAGTGAATCTAATATCGATGATTTCACCAGCGCCGATGACGTTAGTTGCGGAGTTAGCTGCAGGCTTCTTGGTGTGGAAGATTGCCTTCTCTGGTCTAAATCCAATTGCGATCTTGCCAGTGTGCCTCTCAGCTCTGTCCTTTGGAACAGAGATTTTGTTGCCACCGACTTCGATGCTGATTGAGTTAGCTGATGTTGAAGTAACATCGCCAACTAAGAGGTTTGACTGACCTAGGAACTTAGATACGAATACTGTCTTCGGTCTGTCGTAAAGAACTTCAGGTGCACCCATCTGCTCGATGTGCCCTAGGTTCATAACAGCAACAGTGTCTGCCATGTCCATAGCTTCTTCTTGGTCGTGGGTTACGTGCAAGAAAGTCAGGCCAACTTCCATCTGGATAGCCTTCAACTCAATCTGCATTTCACGACGAAGCTTAAGATCAAGTGCACCCAGAGGTTCATCTAACAACAAAAGTGATGGTCGGTTAACCAATGCTCTAGCCAATGCAACACGCTGTTGCTGCCCGCCAGAGAGCTGTTGAGGCTTACGGTCAGCAAGGTGAGCAAGCTGAACCAAGTTCAGCGCTTCCTTTGCTTTTAGTAGAGGCTCATCGATTTTTCTCTGACGAAGACCAAAAGCAACATTCTCCAAGACCGACATGTGCGGGAAAAGCGCATAAGACTGGAAAACAGTATTGACTGGGCGTTCGTGGGGTTTGGTTCCAGTAACATCCTTGCCACCGATGTAGATCTGACCTTTAGTTGGTGATTCAAGTCCAGCAACCAGTCTCAGGGTTGTTGTTTTGCCGCAACCTGAGGGTCCGAGCAGTGCAAAGAACTCTCCTGCTGGAACATGCAAATCTAAACTATCGATTGCAACGAAACCAGGGAACTCTTTGCGTATTTGCTTTAGTTCTAGATCTGCACCGCGGGCAATGAACTCTTTTGCCACTACGCGCCTAGCTTGATTTTCTGGAAGGCCTTGGTGAAGTTCTGCTCTTCTTTGCTCTCAAGTGCTCTGAAAGCCTGAGTCTGAGCAAGGAACTCCTCACTTGGGAAAATCAACTGGTTCTCAGCAAGAGCTGGGTCAAGCTTCATTGCTTCTTCCTTTGCACCAACAACAGGTGTGATGTAGTTCACGTAAGCAGCAAGAACTGCAGCGTTGTATGGGTCGTAGTAGAAGTTCATTAGCTTCTCAGCGTTCTTCTTGTGAGTTGCACCCATAGGAATAACGAAACAGTCAGCTGAGATAGTTCCACCTGATTCTGGAAGAACGAAACCAAAGCGGTCGTAACCTGCTTCAGCGTTTAGCTGGATGATGTCACCAGACCAAGCGATAGCAACAATGGTGTCACCGTTTACTAGGTCATCCTTGTAGCTGTTTCCCTTGATACGAGCGATCTGACCGTCAGATACCTTGGCAGCAATAACATCGATGGCGTTCATGAACGCATCTTCAGTCAAACTGTTTGCATCGCCAATAGCAGTTCCTAGATCCATTGCAACAATTCCAACGGTGTCACGCATCTCGCTTAGAACACCAACGCGACCCTTTAGTGCTGGGTCCCAAAGATCTGCAACAACTGAAGGTGCTTCTTTTCCGGTTGCGGCTTTGTAGGCTGCCTTGTCAAAAGCGAAACCAGCCAAAATACCCTGGTAAGGGAGTGACTTAGTTCTGTCTGGGTCATAGGAGGCACCTAGGTATGCAGGCTGAAGGTTCTTTTTGTTTGGCAATTCTGCCTCATCAAAAGTCTGAACATAACCCTGGTTAATCCAACGAGCGGCCATCCAAGAGGTTGGACAGGTTAGGTCTGCACCGATGTCCTGACCTAGAGCAAGCTGATCCTTCACCTTGCCGTAGTAGGAATCGTTGTCATCAAAGTCTTCACGATAGGTGACGGTAATTCCGGTTTCACTCTGGAAGGTTTCTAGAGTCGGGTAGTTACCATCGTCGTCAACGTCAATGTAGAGCGACCAGTTGCTCCAGATGAGAGTCTTGTCTGAATCGCTGACGTCTGTCGCTGGGGTGAGTTGAGTCTTGCCACCAGGGGCACATGCTGCAAGAACTGCTGCGGCACCTGTTGCCATAGCGCCGCCGAGAACTGCACGACGAGTGACTTTCCGAGCTAATGCAGACTTTACTATTTCGCGTAGCTCTGGGTCTTCTGGAAGGTTTTGGTTCATAACCACTACTCCTAAGGGATGGGCCGTCAGACGGCCAAGTGAACACCGACTGCGCGAAAGAACGCATTGATAAAAATACTGCCACAAATTACCCCTCAGGGGTGGCAAAACTCACAAATAGGTTTTATGGGTGGCAAGAGCGGTCCCCTTCTCGAGGTGAGGTATTCTCATTAGTGGAAGAGGCAAAGAGGCCTTACCCAGAGGAGAATCATGAAGATCGCTGTCCCAACAGAGATCAAGAACAACGAATTCCGAGTGGCGATTACGCCAGCGGGAGTGCACGAACTAGTAGTTTCAGGGCACGAAGTATTCATCCAGCAGGGAGCTGGTTCAGGCTCTAGTATCACCGATCAGGACTATAAAGACGCTGGTGCGACCATCTTGCCTGATGCTCAAAGCACCTGGGCCATCGCAGACATGGTTCTAAAGGTCAAAGAACCTATCGCCAGCGAGTACCAATACCTCAGACCGGGGCTAGTCCTATTCACCTTCCTTCACCTAGCAGCAGACCTTGAACTAACACAAGAGTTAATCGCCAAGCAGGTTACGTCAATCGCCTATGAGACAGTGCAGTTGTCTAACCGCCAACTTCCTCTTCTAGCTCCAATGAGTGAAGTAGCAGGAAGGCTCTCCGCCTTAGTTGGAGCTCAGACACTATTTGCCCAGAATGGCGGCCACGGTATTTTGCTCGGGGGTGTACCTGGAACTAGACCAGCCAAAGTTGTAGTCCTCGGTGGTGGAGTTGCTGGTACGAACGCTATCGCAATGTCTGTTGGTCTGGGTGCAGAAGTAACTGTTCTAGACACGAACATCAACCGACTAAGAGAACTCGACGCTCTGTATCACGGCAGATTGAGAACTCTTGCCAGCAACAGTTTTGAAATTAATAGAGCAGTCACAGAGGCAGATCTAGTTATTGGTTCAGTTCTTATTCCAGGGGCTAAGGCTCCGAAGCTTGTCACCAATGAACTAGTCAAGAAGATGAAACCTGGTTCAGTGCTTGTTGACATCGCTATTGACCAGGGTGGATGTTTTGAAGACTCAAAACCAACCACACATGCAGAACCGACCTTCAAGGTTCACAATTCAGTTTTCTACTGTGTTGCAAACATGCCAGGAGCTGTTGCTCACACTTCAACCTATGCTTTGACTAACGCAACCCTGCACTACGTAAAAGCATTAGCAAATAAGGGTTGGCTCCAGGCATGCAAGGATGATGCCGCGTTAGCGCTCGGGCTTAGCAGTCACGGTGGAAAGCTAGTCAGCGAACCGGTTGCTCAAGCACATTCACTTCAGTATTCACAAGTTGAATCTGTCTTGGCATAGCCAACTGAATAGCTAAACCTCGATACCAACCCCTCCCCTGAGGTAGCTTCTCATTCCAAGAACCTTTGGGAAGACCAGCAGCGAGATGTTGTTCAAAGTTTGATTGCCTGAGATAAATGATGTTCTCGAACTTTCGTTGAATAGCCAATGGAATCAAAACATTGCTCGGCATCGAACACCACACAGTTTGGGAACTTTGAAAGGCCTGTTCTAACTCGCTCACAGTTGGACAATCTAAAACCAACTGATTTGGTTGCATTTGCTTCAATAATTGAGCAGCAAGAGATTTACCAGATTGACTCGCTCCAACAATTAGTAGCGAGCTTCCAACCATCGAAGAAATGTTTATCCTCTCAAAGCGTTGCTCTGTAGGAATATCAATAATCCCTAAAGATTCATTGTCAAAAGATACTTTCGTAGGCAAACCTTCCGTCCATGCCGATACCTTGTCAGGAGAGGCCTTCTCCTGATCCAGATTTGGGAGTTCTTTGATCATTGGAAAGTCAAACCAAGAAGTATTACTTCCCCAAATCGCTAACGCTCTAGAGCCAGTAGCAGTTGTTGCGCGCATTGTTGGAACCAGTGAAATCAAATCCCCAGGGTCTGTGACCCCGATTGCAAATCTCAAAGTCAGGTTTGTGATTAGCACTCGTGGAATACCTGAAAGAGATTGACTCGTTGCAATCAGATGAACACCTAATGATCTTCCTCTTGCAGCGATGGCCTCAAGTGTTGGCAAGGCCAGAGGATGAGAGGCAATGATTGCAGGAAGCTCATCCGCTAGCACAAGCATTCGTTTCATCGTTGAGGAATCCGTGATTGACGAGACACCTTGCTGGGAGAGTAACACTTCTCTACTCTTCAGTTCTCCCCCTAGGTAGTGCCAGAAACGCTCCTGACGTTCCTTATCCAAGTCAGTAATCAGTGTCAGAGACCAAGGATGACGGTCTAAATCTCTAAGACCTGCCCCGCCCTTGAAGTCAATCAACACCAGCTCTATGGGCTTAGGGACGCTTACCAAGAGTGAACTTGTAATTAGCTTTAGTAACTCGCTCTTACCTGAGCCAGTTGAGCCAACAATCAACCCATGTGGCCCATCTCTAGCTAAATCAAAGGTTAGATCAACAGAGTCGGCGATGCCCGTCCAGAACGGCAACTCCCCTGAATTAGGTGACTTGAAATAACTATCTTGAAGTTGCTTTGATCTTCTCTGAACATCTCGTTCAGCCACTTGCTTGGTGGCGTAGTCAAAGAAGATGTCGCTGTATTGCTCTTTGAAGAACCAGCCTGTTCTTGGTAGTACTTTGTCTCCTATTGCGACAGCCCAAGGGCTAATCCAGATTGGTTGATCACTAAAATCTAGATCTGGTTCTCTCTTCTTTTTCTTTACCAATGCTGTAGTTAGCGCAACAGATAATACGCTGACAAAAGTAAAGAGTGCGAACTGCCACATGCCAGTTACCAGAGCCATGACAATTCCTAGAAGTAAACCTGGGAGCAATGTCATGAATCTCACTCAACGATGATTCACCATCACTGAGTTAAAGCAAACTGCCCGCTACCTTGTTGTGGATAACGGGCAGTTTGGAGAATATTTTTAGTCTCCGATGTAACTCATGACGTGTTTGATTCGGGTGTAATCCTCGAATCCATACATCGACAAATCTTTTCCATAACCTGAGTGACGGAAACCACCGTGAGGCATTTCTGCAGTTAGTGGGATGTGAGTATTAATCCAAACACAACCGAAGTTCAATCCCTTAGCAAAGCGAAGTGCTCTGGTGTGGTTGGTTGTCCAAACAGATGAAGCCAAACCATACTTCACATCGTTAGCCCAGAGCATTGCCTGGGCGTCATCTTTGAACTTCTGAACAGTAATTACTGGGCCAAAGATTTCTCTTTGGATGTGCTCGTCGTCTTGCTGAAGCCCAGTCAAGACAGTTGCTTCGTGGAAGTAACCTGCACCTGCAATAGCTTTACCACCGATAGCAATCTCAGCGTGATCAGGTAGTCGATCAATAAATCCAGTTACCTGTGCGAGTTGGTTCACGTTGTTTACCGGACCAAACAAAATGTCCTCTCTACTCGGATCTCCAGTCAGAGCGTTAGCAGCAACCTCAGCTTTTAGCAGTGCAACAAATTCATCGTGCACACTCTCATGAACTAGAACTCTGGTTGCAGCTGTACAGTCTTGACCTGCGTTGAAGAAACCTGCAACAACAATCTGAGCGGCAGCTTTTTCAAGTTCTGCATCTGCGAACACAATGACAGGTGCTTTACCACCGAGCTCTAGGTGAACTCTCTTCAGATCAACTGCAGCGCTCTTGGCAACTTCCATACCAGCACGAACTGAGCCAGTGATAGAAACCATCTGTGGGATTTCATGTTCAATCATTGCTCGACCGGTATCACGGTTACCTGTCACTACGTTGAAGACACCAGCAGGTAGGAACTCCGCTGCGATTTCTGCAAGAAACAGAGTTGAGGCAGGCGTTGTATCCGAAGGCTTTAGAACTACTGTGTTACCAGCAGCAATAGCTGGTGCAAACTTCCAAGTAGCCATGTTCAATGGATAGTTCCAAGGAGTAACCTGACCGATTACTCCAATCGGCTCACGTCTAATTGAAGATGTGTGATCTTTTGCATACTCAGCAGTTGCTCTGCCTTCTAGATTTCTAGCAGCACCTGCAAAGAAACGAATCTGATCGATTGAAGGCATGATTTCATACTCGACCAGTGTGCTTCTAGGCTTACCGGTGTTCTCAGACTCAATGTCAGCTGCTTCTTCTGCTCTTGCTTCTAGTGCATCTGCAATTCTGAAAAGCGCAAGCTGTCTCTCGCTAGGGGTGGTCTGGGACCATTCTTCAAAAGCTTTCTGAGCGGCCTTGTATGCAGAGTCAACATCGCTGCCATTGGAAACAGCTGCCCTGGCATAGGTTTCTGCGTTAGCTGGGTTGATTACATCTGAGGTCTCGCCCGAACTGGCTTCCACCTGTTGACCATTGACAAAGTTCTTTAGCTCACGAATTGCCATTAGTTGCTCCTCTTCGAGTGTTTGCGGGCGTAAAACCCTGCCATAAGACTAATACAACAAGAATTTAGCCCAAATCCGTAGTGAAATGAGTCTTAAATGTAAGGATTCGGTATCAAATTGCCGAAATCACTGCGATTTCGGGACCAAAATGTCCAAAACTGTGCCAAAATCGAAGCATGTCCCGCACGGATAGAGCCAAAGCATCGTCGCTTGATGACATCTCAAAAGAGATCATTGAGCAGCTTCAGCACGACGGTAGAAAGCCATACAGCGAGATAGCCAAGGCCGTGGGACTCAGCGAAGCCGCCGTTAGACAGCGCATGCAGAAACTAACTGAGTCTGGCGTAATGCAGGTTGTTGCCGTGACCGACCCCCTACAAATGGGATTTTCCAGACAGGCCATGATCGGCATCCGGTGCTCAGGAGACATGACAGAGCTTGCAAACAAATTAGCCGCAATGCCAGAGGCAGACTACGTGGTGATGACCGCGGGATCATTCGACATCCTGGTTGAAATCGTTGTTGAAAACGATCAGGACCTTATCGAGGTTCTAAATACAAAGATCCGCGCGTTGCCAAGCGTCGTATCAACAGAGACTTTTGTTTATCTAAAACTCCAGAAGCAGTTCTATAACTGGGGTGTTAGATAACCAAGGTTTGGGTACCGACAGGTACTCGAAGTGGATAATCAAACGATTACCCAAAAGCGCAACACAAATAATGTAAAGAGTGATATCAAATGGCAACCAAGGAGAGCAAAGCAAGCAAGCTTATCAAGCTACTAAAGCCTGGTAAGGCTCCGGCTAAAAAGCCGGCCAAAGCAAAAGCCGACCACGCCACCCCGCTTCTTGACGCTCGAAGAGCAGGCAAAGAAGCAACCCCGGCAATGCTGCACAAAGCTGCGAAAGACAATTTGTTTTTGCACTTTACCCGTCACAGCCCATTCCAGACAAGCGATATTCCTATCATCACTAAAGCTGAAGGACATCACTTCTGGGACATCAACGGTAAGAAATACTTTGATGGAATCTCATCACTGTTTTCTGTAAACGTAGGTCACGGACGCGAGAGACTGGCAGAAGCAGCAGCTAAGCAGATGAAGAAGTTAGATTACTTCCCAATCTGGTCGCACGCACACGCTCCAGCTATTGAATTAGCAGAGCGCATACTTTCGTATGCACCTAAAAACCTAAGTCGAGTTTTCTTTACCACCGGTGGTGGCGAAGCAAATGAGACTGCTTGGAAGCTAGCCAAACAGTATTTCAAGATGAATGGCAAGCCGATGAAGCACAAAGTTCTAACCAGAGCGGTTGCCTATCACGGCACCTCCCACGGAGCTTTGTCTCTAACCGGTATTCCAGCCATGAAGAAGATGTTTGAACCTCTAGTTCCGAGCACTTTCAGAGTTCCAAACACTAACTGGTATAGAGCACAGGATGACTTCGAAAATGAAGAAGCATTCGCGATGTGGGCAGCAGACAGAGTTGAAGAGATGATTCTGTTTGAGGATCCAGATACGGTTGCAGCGTTCTTCATTGAACCAGTTCAGAACTCCGGTGGATGTTTCACTTCCCCACCTTCATACTTCAAGCGAGTCCGGGAGATTTGCGATAAGTATGACGTTCTTCTGGTAGCGGATGAAACCATTGATGGTTTCGGTCGTATCGGAACAATGTTCGCTAGCGAAAGATACGGATTAGAACCAGACATGTTGGTTTGTGCAAAGGGTATTACCTCTGCCTACCAACCGCTTGGTGCTCTAATGATGACCGAGAAGCTGTTTGAACCGTTCAAGCAAGGAACCAACATCTTCTCTCACGGATACACATTCGCTGGTCACCCAGTAGCGTGTGCTGTGGCTCTTGAGAACCTAGATATCTTCGATGAAGAGGACCTAGTTGGCAACGTTGCTCGCAACGAAGCTGCATTCAAGAAGACCCTGGAGAAGCTAAAGGATCTACCGATTGTTGGTGATGTACGTGGTGCTGGATACTTCTACGCCATCGAACTAGTCAGAGACAAGGACACCAGGGAGTCATTCAACGACGAAGAGTCAGAGAAGCTGCTAAGACAGTTCCTCTCCCACCACATGTATGACAACGGCTTGTACTGCCGCTCAGACGACCGTGGGGACCCTGTAGTTCAGCTTGCCCCACCGCTAACCATCGGTCAGAAGGAATTCGATGAGCTAGAGCAGACCTTGCGTCACAGCCTCTCGCTTGCAGGAGA
>JBEAMR010000026.1:0-4558 GCA_041165845.1 Actinomycetota bacterium
GGATAGTTCATCTTGAAAGTTCTCTTGAATGCGTTAGCAGTTTCTTTACTGTCTCTAACGTTTACTCCAACGAACTGTGCTTGGCCAGCGAACTCATCAGCAAGAGCAACTAGGTCTGGAGTTTCAACTCTGCACGGAGGGCAGGATGCGTACCAGAAGTTAAGAACAGTAACGACACCACTTAGGTTGGCTGAACTAATAATCTGATCATCGCTAGCAACACCTGACCAGGTAACAGGCTCTGATCTTCCACCTGGTTTGAATTCTGTGACAGCACCATCACCTGACTGATAAGTGTTACCTAGGTTAGGAGTTTCACTGCAGGCAGTAATTGTCAGTGTGCTTAGAACTAGTGCTAGAGCGATTACTTTCTTCAAACTGCACCTCTATCTATTGCAACCAAGTTCTTAGCTGGTTCTGAATAAGCAATCTCAATGAAACTGCCATTCACATATTCAAAAGTTGTGATGCTAGAAAGCGAACATCTACGCTTTCTAGGATCGTGCGATAGGGGAGAGTTTTCTAGGGTTAGGTGTGTTATCCAGATTGGTAGCTGGTGAGTAACAAGAACAACGTCACCGCTTGATACTGACTCAGCGGAAGAAACCATCGCGTCGTTCATTCTCTGCACGATGCTCTTATAGGACTCTCCCCAACTAGGTCTTGCTGGGTTTCTAAAGTGCCACCAGAGGTGAGGCTTTATTGCTAGGTTCTTGACACCCATCTTCTTACCCTTGAACACGTTGGTTGGTTCGATAAGTCTCTGATCGGTTTGGATCTCTAGGTTGAAGAGTTCCTTGAAAGGGGCTGCTGATTCCTGAGCTCTATCTAGAGGTGAGGCAAATAGTGCCTTTATCGGAGCACCCTGGCTCTTTAGTTCCTCTGCTGCAGCTCGTGCCATGGCAATACCTGTCTCAGACAGGTGGAAGTTAGGTAGTTGTTCGTAGAGAACCCCAGTCGGGTTATAGACCTCACCGTGGCGTACTAGATGGATACGATTGGCAGGCATAACTCAAGTCTATCGCCGACTAAACTTGGGGTTTAGGCGAGATTTGAACGAAAGAAAACACTATGCGTGAACGCATCCTGGTAAAAGATTTAGCTTCAAGAGAAGACGGACCGGTTCTAATCGGTGGTTGGGTGGAAACCCTTAGAGATCAGAAGCGTATTCAGTTCATTGTTCTCAGGGATGAGACAGGTTCCGCTCAGGTTACCTACCCAAGACCTGCTGAAGTTGATGCCCTAGCTGACTCAGTATCAACACTGACCTCAGGTTCATTTGTCTGGGTTAAGGGACGTCTAGTCCACGATGAGAGAGTCAAACTCGGTGGCATTGAGATTCAGCTAGATGATCTAGAGATCATCACTCTGGCAGACCCAGAAACCCCTATTGCTGAAGACTCAGGTATCGATAAGCGTCTTGACTGGCGATACATCGACCTTCGTCGTCCAGAGATGAACCTAGCTTTCAGAATCCAGACCACCATTGAACATGCTTGGAGAACATATTGGGTCAACAACGGCTTCATTGAGATTCACTCTCCAAAGCTAATGTCTTCTCCTTCTGAATCTCATGCAGAGCTATTCAAGATGGAATACTTCGAGACTGTTGCATACCTAGCTCAATCTCCTCAGTTCTATAAGCAGATGGCGATGATGGCTGGTTTTGGTCGCATCTTCGAAATTGGCCCTGTGTTTAGAGCAGACCCATCTTTCACTTCACGTCACGCAACTGAGTTCACCTCAGTAGACATGGAAGTGTCCTTCATTGAATCTCATGAAGACATCATGAAGATGCAGGAAGACCTAATGGTTGCAGCTCTAACCGCAGTCAAGGAACAGCACGGTGAAGAGATCAAGCGTCTCTACGATGTTGATGTTGTTATCCCAACCACTCCATTCCCAAGAATCCCACTAGCAGAAGCAATTGAAATCGTCGCTAAACGTGGACATGAGATTACTCGTGGCGGAGATATGGACCCAGAAGGTGAAAGACAGATTGCAGCTCACGTTGCAGAGACGCTAAACCACGAATTCGTCTTCCTAACTGACTACCCATCAACTGTTAGACCGTTCTATCACATGAGACATGCTGACAACGATCAACTAACTAACAGCTACGACCTAATCTGGCGTGGAACTGAAATCACCACCGGTGCTCAACGTGAGCACCGCATGGATGTTCTAATCGAACAGGCTAAGTCAAAGGGATTAGACCCTGCAGGTCTTCAGTCATACATCGACTTCTTTAAGTTCGGTGCTCCTCCGCACGGTGGTTTCGGTATGGGTCTACTAAGAGTTGTGATGCTCTTGCTTCACCAAACCAACATCCGTGAAGTTGGTTACCTATTCCGTGGACCTAACCGCCTCGAGCCATAAGCCATGTTTGAACGTTCTGCCCAAATACAAGGAGTCAATGCCGCGTATACGGAAGAACAGCAAGCGTCCTATAAAGCACAGCATGATGCGATAGCTGAAGCCATCGCAGATCAAAAGCGTAAAGGTGCTCTCTTTAGCGACATTGACGTTCAGAAACTAATTGCTGATCACTACAACTTCGTCAAACAGTTCTGGACACCAAACAAACAGGCCTATAAATCATTAGCCCTGACATATGTTCTAGACCCGGCCTTCGAAGCAACCTATGAGTCGTTCGAGCCAGGTCTAGCTAAATACATAAAGAGTGCAATAGAGATCTGGGCGGATAAAAACCTTTAGGTCCTTACCTAACGAATTCCTCTAAAGCACCACGGAGTCTTACTGGATCTATTCGCCAGTAGTTGTGTATCTTGCCGTTGATTAGAAGTACTGGAACTTCTTCTGAGTATTTGTTCCAAAGCTCCTCATCTACCAAGATGTCGTGCTCAACTAGGTTGACTTGGATATGTCTAGCAACACCGGTGTATTCGGCTCTAAAGGCCCCAACCACAGCGTTGACGGTCACCCTGGCTTCATCACAGAGGTGACAGCCTGATTTACCAATCAGGGTTAGGTCAATGGTTGTGCTCATACGTCCAGATTATTCCAGTTAGCAACCTAAACTTATCTCGTGGCTAAATCCCCTAAAAAGCCCGCAGCTGCTTTCTTTGATGTCGACAACACCCTTGTTCGAGGATCAACTAGTTACCAGTTCGGCAAAGAAGCGTATCGACGCAAGTTCTTCCCTAGGAAGGACTTCATTGCGTTCGCTTGGGGTCAGATTACGTTCCTCACCAAGGGTGAAACAGAGCACATGCTCTCTGCAATTAAGGACCGTGCCCTAGAACTAGTTAAGGGTAGAAAGTATGACGAGATGATTGACCTCGTCGCAGTGGTCTATAAGCAGGAGATCAAACAGCGTCTTTGGCCAGAGACAGCAAAGCTTGCTAAGCAACATATCGAAGCAGGTAGAGAAGTTTGGCTCATCACCGCAGCTCCACAGGAGATGGGTGAAGAGATTGCTAAGCAGTTAGGTCTGACCGGAGCGCTTGGAACAAGACTTGGCAAGGTAGACGGAATTCTCACCGGTGAAATCATTGGTAAACCACTGCACGGTAAAGAGAAGGCTAAAGCCATCAAGAAGTTGGCTAAAGACCGTGGCTTTAGTTTGAGAAAGTCTTTTGCTTACTCTGATTCACACAATGACCTCCCGATGCTTACCCTGGTAGGTCACGCTGTTGCTGTGAACCCAGACAAACTGCTGAAGATTTATGCAAAGGCTGCTGGTTGGAAGATCTATGACTTCAAGCGCAAGGAACTGAGAGCAGCTAAAAAGACCGCTAAACAGGAAATCAAAATCGGTAAACGCGGTTAAGTTAACTTAGTAAATAAAAAACCCCGCCTGAGTCATACTCGGACGGGGTTTAGTTTTTAGAACTACTTCTTGTTGCGACGTTGGTGACGTGTCTTACGAAGCAACTTACGGTGCTTCTTCTTAGACATACGCTTACGGCGCTTCTTAACAACTGATCCCACAAAGACCTCTTTTTAATTTGGTAAACACTTCCGAACCACTTGAGGGGTTCGGTTCGTTTTATTCTAGCCGACCCTAGGTTAGGCAAATCCCAACTCCCAACCTCCCCTAAGTTAGGGCTATTCGGCCATAAACTCGACCTCGATGACTGAACAACTGCCGTTCACCCTAGTTGCCAACGAACGTGGCTTCGAGATTAGGCATTACCCTAAGCACGTTCTAGTGCAGGTTGTAGTGAGGGGAGATTTCAATACCGCTGGTAATCAAGCTTTCAGACCCCTCGTGAATTACATCTCCGGGCATAACCAAACCAATGAGAAGTTTGCAATGACCGCACCGGTCATCCAAGCTCCGGTTGATCAAACTCACACAGTGAGCTTTGTCTTGCCTGAAGGGGTAAACATCAAAGACCTGCCATTACCACTTAATTCGAATGTCACAACAGTTGAGGTGAAGCCTCACTATGCAGCTGCAGTTAGATTCAGAGGTTTAGCTGACTGGGAGCACTTCAAATCTTATGGAGATCAACTACTGGTTGATGTTCAAAGCGCTGGCCTGAAAGCAGCCGGTGAACCATACTATGCACGTTTTGATCCACCTTGGAAG
>JBEAMR010000027.1:0-38636 GCA_041165845.1 Actinomycetota bacterium
GTTACGGGGACTTCGCTTAGCTCAACAATGCGCCTGCCGTATTCGGTGTCCAGACAAACGACCGCCTGCTTTGATCTCTTTAGCGTAAAGAGTTCAGCTTTAGCCTTTAGATAAGGCTCAAAGCCTCCGTAGTCATCAAAGTGATCGTGGCTGAGATTAGTAAAACCAGCAACGTCGAAATGTAAACCGTCAACACGAAGCTGAGTTAGAGCCTGAGCTGAAACTTCTACGGCAATATCGGTGACCCCTCGTTCACGCATTCTGGCAATCAGTGCCTGCATTTCAGTTGATTCAGGAGTGGTAAGTCGGCTGACAATAACTTCCCCGGCGATGTGACGCTCGGCTGTTGAGGTTAAACCTGTGGTTCTACCAATCTGTCTAAGGATTGCATCCAACAGATAAGTTGTTGAGGTCTTGCCGTTGGTTCCTGTTGTGGCAAAAAGAGTTGGAACATTTCCAGGTGTATTACCGTAAACGAAAGCGGCAAGTTCCCCTAATTGCTTTCGAGGTTCTTCTAGAACAATTACTGGAACCTCAATTGCACCGATTAGTTCTTTGCCAGGAGTGTCAGTGACGATGGCAACAGCTCCTAGTTCAAGAGCCTTGGTTACATAGTTTGCTCCGTGAGTCTTAATTCCCGGCATTGCAACAAATAGATCTCCTTGGCGAAGATCTCCAGTGTTCATGCTGATTCCAGTGACTGTGATGTCTTGGTGAGCGCTATTTAGTGTGAGGTTGAATCTCTCACAGATAGCTCCGAGACTCACAGGAATAACTGAGTCAGGTCGAAGGATAGGTGGAATCGATTGCTTTGGTTCCATTACTTCCACTCCGTCGGAATGTTCTTAGACTTTGTTGTTGACGGTGGAATTCCGTAGGTCTTTAGAACCTGCTTCATGACAGCAACGAAACCAGGGGTCGCACCAAGAGAGTTACTGATTGTTCTGGATTTGTATGCGGTGACTGCAACGACATACTTAGGGTCTTCGGCTGGGGCAAGCCCTACGAAGGAAACAGCATATAGCTTTCCGTATCCTTTGCCTTCAGCGATTTGTGCGGTTCCGGTCTTACCTGCAACACGATAACCGAAGATCCTGGCTGTTCTTCCAATTGGACCCTTCTCAACAACCTTTTCAAGCATGTCAATAGTTTGCGATGCAGAGCTTTCGGAGAGCACTCTTACCTCGGGCTCGACTTTGGTTGAGCTTAGATTGCCGTCTTTGTCGCGGCAACCAGACACTAGCACAGGTGAAAGACGTATACCTTTGTTAGCAAAAGTTTGAAAGATGGCCGCGGTTTGAATTGGGGTGAGAGAGACTCCTTGCCCAAACATCACAGCTTTGTCTGTCATTTTGTCCCAAGTTTTGTAATCCGCTAAAACTCCTGATGATTCTCCCTCGAAGTTAACGCCGGTTTTCTGGCCCATGCCAAATTTTTGCATGTATTCATAGCGAGTGGCTGAGTCAACTTTTCCACCAATTTGAATAATGCCAGTGTTAGATGATTTTGCAAGAACTCCCGCTAAAGTCAACTTCTGCGGCGGGTGCGCGTTCGAGTCATTTATGTATTGACCCCAGGGCATGCGCAAACTATCGGGAGCAACAACCTGAGTAGTCGGAGTCGCCTCTTTAGTGTCTACAGCGGTAGCAGCTGCAACCGGCTTCAGGATTGAGCCTGGTTCAAAAGCAGCTTGAAAAATCCTACTGCCACGGTTTTGTTCTCTAACTGCACCTGGCTTATTTGGGTCAACAGTTGGAGCTTCCGCCGCAGCCAAAATCTTTCCAGTTTTAGCCTCGATGACAATTGCGCTGGCCCAGTCTGCCTGGAGGCGCCTCACTGTCGCTGCAACTTCTTGCTGCGCTGCGTATTGCAAATCTGAATTAATAGAAAGGACAACATCTGAACCATCTCTAACCGGCGTGATGGTTCGAATAGATGAAGGAATTTTAATTAGATCCGCACCCTGTTCGTATGTCTCTTTTCCGTCTGTTCCGGCAAGACAACTGTTCATAGTTCGCTCAAGGCCAGCTAGCGGTGAGCCATCCGTTCCAACGAAACCAACCAGGTTTCCAGCAACAGCACCTTGAGGATAGTATCGAGTCTGTTTTCTATCGAAGTAGATCCAAGGAATATCTAAGTTCTTCAGCCTGGTGAATTGCGTTGCTGTTGCACGTTGCTTCAGGTTCGCATATCTACCTTCACCTGTCATTTTTGATAGGACAGATTTTGTTGAAATCTTCAATATTCCAGCGATGTATTCGGCTATCTCCTCTTTAGTAAATGGAGTTTTTCTACCGTTGATGTCTAGAGTTACTGGGCCGACGTTGACTGGATCGATGTTCACGTCCCAGGTAAAAATTGTCGTTGCTAAAACATTACCTTCGCTGTCAACAATGTCTCCTCGGACAGCTTCTATCGTTCGAGTTACTTCAATCGCATCCCTTGCTTCTTCCCGGTACTGCTCAGCGGCGGTAATTTGAAACCAAGACAAACGTGCGATGAATACCAGAATCAGTGCGAGAACCAGAACAGCCAGAACTTGATGACGCCTAAAGGTAGCTTCGTTAAACACCTTCAGCCCCTACCTAATTCTTAGTGAGTTGGTGATGCAGGAATGCCTTCACTAGGCAAAACTACTTGGACTTGAACGCTTTTATCAGCCTTGACACTCGAAAGCTCTGGAACATCGATAACGGAAACTTGACTCGCCTTGTAGTTTTCTGGCTTGCTGGTTGTGAACATAGCGGCGTTAGCGATCAGGTTACTTGAAACGCCAGAGTTGCTTGCTGAAGCTGGGGTTGCAGCTCCGAAAACTTTTGCTTGTTTAACGCTCAGAAAAACAGGGTTGGAGTTCACAACCATACCCAACTCCTTAGCGCTTGTTGCTAGGTTCTGAGGTGAACGAAGTGATGCTACCTGCTGATTAATAATTTGAGTCTGGGTACCAAGGGTCGCGGTCTCTTTCTTGAGCTGAGAGATCTCGTAGATTGAGGCGTTAGCCAGAGAACTCAAAATCATGTTGAGCACCACAATTGCGATACCTCCTACGATGATTCTGCCGCTTACAGATTTTAGAACTGCTCTCGCTTGTTCTCGAGACGCTGTTCTAGCTGAAACGACTGTGCGCTGAGTTTTGGTAGCCGGTACCGGTCTTAGATGGCGTCTCGGTGCTATTGGTTTGACGGGCTGAATAGCTCTGATAGCGGTCATGCTGCTTTCCTTATTTTTTCAGCGGCACGTAGTCTTACGGAGGCCGACCTAGGGTTTTCTTGGATTTCCTGCTCGGAAGCCATTTCTGCGCCACGCACCAGCAATCGAAGTACTGGCGCGTGCTCGGCAAGTTCAATTGGTAGTTCGATTGGTGCAGAAGAAGTTGATGCGGCAACAAGTGCCTGCTTGACGATACGGTCTTCTAGTGACTGGTAAGAAAGGACAACTACACGTCCACCAACACGAAGAGATTCAATAACAGCTGGAATAGTTTCTTCCAGAATTTCAAGTTCACTGTTTACTTCGATACGTAGAGCTTGGAAAACACGCTTGGCTGGGTGACCTGAGTTCTTGCCTGGAATAAAAGGCACAATCTTCGCGATGATCTCGGTTAGTTGTTTGCTGTTGGTGAAAGGTTGAGTTGATCTAACTTTTACGATCTGCTTGGCAATTGGCTTTGAGTAACGCTCTTCGCCGTAGGTCTTGAAGATTTCAGAAAGTTTTTCTTCTGAGTATTCGTTTAGAACAACTGCTGCCGTTAGGTCTGAGCTCTTATCCATTCTCATATCCAGCGGTGCATCGAATGAGTAAGCAAAACCACGCTCTTTTTCATCTAGCTGCATTGAGGAGACGCCAAGGTCCAAAAGAATTGCATCTGCGAGCTCAAGGCCTAACTCTTCTAGAACTTCAGGAATCTCGCTGTAAACAGCCTGAACAAGGTGAATGCGATCAGCAAATGGAGCAAGTCTTTCGCCAGCAAGTCTTAGTGCGTTTTCGTCTCTGTCAATACCAACAAGAGTTAGCTTTGGGAATCTCTGAAGGAATGCTTCGCTGTGACCGCCAAGACCCAAGGTCCCATCAACAAGAATGGCGCTCTCACTTGAAAGAGCATCACCAAGGAGTGTGATGCACCTTTCAAGGAGAACCGGCTTGTGAAGTGATGAAATCTCGGTCATTCGTATCTCTGGGTCCTAGTCCCTGAACCCCATCCATTTGTACCTTCTGGCAACGGGGAAGAAAGCCACAAGCCAAATAGCTGGAGATCAGAAACTAGGAACTAACTGAGTTTCACCTCCCCCGCACTGAAGTTGGCAAATGCATCTGCGCCAGCAGCCATGAAAGCTTCACGATCTGAAGGGTTCCAAATTTCAATGTGGGTGCCGACACCGGCAACGACTAGTTCACGACCAAGGTTGGCCCATTCACGAAGGTTTTGAGTGACCAGGATGCGTCCTTGGCCATCTGGTGTTTGCTCATCAGCATCACCGAAGAAGTTTCGAATGAGGTTTCGGTATTCAGGAGTTCCAAGGTTTACACCGTTGGTGAGCTCTACTGCCTTGGCCTCGTATTGAGCCCTGGTGTATAGGGCAACACAGTGCTCTTGGCTCTTAGTAAGGACAACTCCCCCGGCCAAACGATCACGGAACTTGGCGGGCAGGATTAGGCGGAACTTCTCGTCCAGTTTGGGGTAGCTAGTACCGATGAACACCTGCATTCCCCTTCCTCGCTGGACTATTTCTCTTGCACTCCACAATACACCACTTTCATCCACAAATATGCATATTTGTCCCGTGAACATCTAGTTTGGCGTGTCTTAGGTTGATTTGGCAAGGAGTAATTGGTGGAGGGAAATTTCCTAGTTTTCGCGAAATATGAGAAATTTAGGCAAGAAAAAACCCCAGATTGGCTCTGGGGTTAGTTAGTAACTGGTTTTCGGGAGTATTTTGGAGGTCATTTGCCCTCGTTGCGCTGATCCCAGCGATCCTGGAAAAAGCTTCCGGAACTCTTATTACCTTGTTTTGGCTTCTCTGAAGCAGCTTTTGCGGCTCGAATAGCCTTCGAGGACCAGTTCTGGCTAACAAGGTAAAGTCCGGTCAGCATTGTGATGAAGGCCGCTACCCCAAACCAAATCAGTTGAAGGCTAGTGGCAAATATCATTAGGCTCAGGCCCACAACAATCAGGACAGATCCAAGGACAAGTAGTTGGGCATACTTCGCTGGCGCTACTGCTACTTCTTCGGCTTTAGCCTTGGTTGGCTTGTTGCCAGTGAGCTGACGCTCCAATTCTTCGAGAACCTTTTGCTCTTGCTCAGATAAACCCACGGTTTCCTCCAGACCTACGTTCTAATGCTAAACGCTTTTGCCAAGTTAGGCTATTCCAGTGAAATCTTCAGAAGTTCTGTTAAATCAGGTCCAAGAGAACCTAGACGCTTTCTGCCACAAGCAGCGTTCTGACTTTGAAGCAATCTCCCAAGATCTGGTTCCAGTCGTTGATTACACCCAGAGTCTTCTTCAGGGTGGCAAGAGATTTAGAGCCCTCTTCTGTTACTGGGCTTGGCGCGGTTCTCTGGGGCAATCTGTTCATCAACAGAACCAGAATGAAGTTCTTGAATCAGAAGATGCCATTGCAGGTATTGCAGCATCTCTGGAGATGTTCCATGCAGCAGCTTTAGTTCACGATGATCTTCTAGATCAGTCAGACACCAGACGCGGTGCTCCAGCTATTCACAAACGTTTTGAATCCCTTCACAAAGAGAAGTCCTGGGCTGGGTCTCCTGAACGCTTTGGTGTCGCCGGTTCGGTTTTAGTCGGTGACCTAATGCTTGGTTGGTCAAGCGAGATCTTTGGTAATGCCTTGCTGCACTCCCCAACCAGAGAGATCGAGAGTGCTTGTCGTGATGAGTTCAGCTTGATGAGGGTTGAAGTTATGGCTGGACAGTATTTAGACGTGCTTGAAGAAAATGCCGCAGCCACGATATCTCTAGCCGAAGCTGTTGGTCGAGCAGAGAAAGTCATTCTCTACAAAACAGCTAAATACAGCATCGAAGCACCTCTTCGAATTGGCGCAGCTTTTGCTGGTGCTGACCAGGCAACTCTCAACTCATTCACTTCATTTGGAATTCCGCTCGGTATCGCTTTCCAACTAAGAGATGACATTCTCGGTGTCTACGGTGATCCAAGTGTTACCGGTAAACCTGCTGGAGACGACTTGAGGGAAGGAAAGCGAACAGTTCTAGTTGCCCTGACCAAGCAAGCACTGGCAGACCGCTCTAAGTCAATGTGTGATGCATTCGAGGAGCTACTTACCAGCAGAGAACTTGATGAGGGACAGATTGCTTTCATGCAGCAGCTAATCAAGGATTCTGGTGCACTGAATAAGACCGAACGAATGATCAATGAACTAGCTGATCGAAGTCTTGAGGCATTAGCTGAGGCTGAGTTGAGTGCTGAGGCTAAGGAAGTACTTCGTTCGCTAGCTCTAAAGGTAATTAACCGAAACAGCTAAAGAGCTAGTGACTGGGCGATTCTTCTAACCTCAGTCTTCTTACCCGATATCAGAGCGGCCATCGGTGTTGATTTCAAAACTTCGTTTTCGGTATACAGCCAGTTGATGGCACCCATCAGCGAGAAACCTGAATCTAGAAGGACGAAGATGGTTCCTCGAAGTGACGGTAGTGCTTCCCCATTGATGATCAGTTCGGCAGGAATCAATTGAACACCGTCACGCTTGACTGCGATTAGCGAATGCTCTTCGATGAGGCGTCTGACCTTACCTGGGACTAATCCAAGTTTCTCCCCTGCTTCAGGGATGGTCAGCCAGCTTGTTACATTGTCTAAAGGTTCACTCACATCTCAAGATTGCCACACCTAAGGGCTTCCCGCTATCTAAACTTAGGTCGTGGCAACATATTTATGCCCAATCACCTACGGAAAAATGATTACTCTTATTGCCCCAGAAATCGCCAGCACTTACTTTGGCTTGCTCGGAGGTATCTTTAGTTGAGTAATTTGACCGGTAGAACTCTTTCTGCTCGCTATCTAATTCAGGACGTAGTTGCCCGAGGCGGGATGTCGACCGTTTATCTGGCTAAAGATTTGAGGCTAGATCGAGTAGTGGCAGTTAAGGTGATTCACCCTCACCTGGCTGCAGATCCAGTATTCAGAGATAAGTTCTTCCGAGAGGCAAGGATGCTTGCCAAGGTAAACCATGCCAACTTGGTAAACATCTACGACCAGGGTGATGACTCAGGTAATGCCTACATCATTCTCGAGTATGTTCAGGGAATCACTTTGCGAGATGCTCTTCGGGACAGCGGAGCGCTTACTACTGAACAAATTGTTCAGGTCAGTAAAGCAGTGCTCTCGGCTCTTAGCCAAGCTCACAGCAACGGCATCGTTCACCGTGATCTAAAACCTGAGAACGTTTTGCTATCCGATGATGGTCGAATTAAAGTTACAGACTTTGGATTAGCAAGAGAGCTGAGTGCAGATACTGATACTGGTTCGCTGGTTGGAACAGTTGCTTACCTTGCACCAGAAGTAATCAAAAGAGGTAAGACTCAAACTCAGAGCGATGTATACAGTTACGGAATCATGCTCTTCGAGATGCTTACCGGTAAGCAGCCATTTAGCGGCACTGATGCAATCCAAGTTGCAATGATGCACACCACTTCTAGAGTTGGCTCTGCACTTAATGAAAACTCATCTGCATCAAAGGACTTAGATGAACTAATGCTTTACTGCACAGCACCCGATGCAAGTAATCGACCACAGGATGCTGTGTTTGCGCTTAGAGCACTAGAGAAAATCTCTTCTTCTAAGGCAGCGAATCTGGATGAAACTCTTATTTTGGATGATCCACATGGAGACCTTAGTTTCACTGAGGTCATTTCTGATTTCGGTAATCCAACAGAATCTGCCTTCGAAGGATATTCAAAGAAGAGCCCTGTCACTAAATGGTTGGTAGCAAGCATTCTGGCACTCTCCCTTGGAGCATTTGGTGGCTGGTGGTTTGGGGCAGGACCTGGTGCTCTAATAGCAGTTCCTAATGTCAGCGATAAAACTCAGAGTCAAGCAATCAACTCTCTTCAGACACTGACTGAAACTATTGAAATTCGAAAAGTGTTTAGTTCAACTTTTGCCGAAGGTCAGGTTGTTGGGACTGAGCCACCAGCTGGAATTCCAGTTTCCAAAGGGACTCCAATTACCCTCTTGGTTTCCAAAGGTAAGGAGATGGCCGTTGTCCCAGTTCTACTCGGTAATGATTTGGTTACAGCTTCAGCGAAATTAGTTGGAGCAAGATTCACTGTTGGAGCAGTTAGCGAATGGTTCAATGCTGACTATCCACTCGGAAGTGTTTATGCGTATTCCGGTGATGACAAGACTGAACTGGCAGTTGGTTCTGCTATCGAAATGAAGATTTCGCTCGGTGCGATTCCAATAGTTGCAGGACTGAAAGAAGATGTTGCTAGAGCAGCTCTTGAGGTGGCAGGTCTCAGCGTTCGAAAGAGTAATTACCAATTCTCAGACAGCATCGCAAAAGGTGAGGTTATTGCCATTGCGCCTGATGAGGTTGAGGTTGGTAAAGGTTCAACTGTGAAGTTGGTTGTTAGCAAAGGACCAAACACAGTTGTCATGCCAAAAGTGGTCGGGGAAACCATTCTGGCTGCTCAGGGATTACTTGAATCCCTTGGTCTAGAAGTTCTGATTGACACCAAGTGGCTAAGTGCTGACTATGGCATCAAGCGAGTAACTGGGGCAAGTGAAAACGTTGGAACAGTAATCAAAGTCGGTTCGACTGTAATTATTCGTTCTCGTTAGCGAGCCGCTAGCTCTTCAGCTACTAGGAAAGCAAGCTCTAGCGACTGAGAGTGGTTCAATCTAGGGTCACATAGTGATTCGTATCTAGATTCCAAAGTGATCTCATCAATGTGCTCACTACCACCTAGACACTCAGCAACATCGTCTCCAGTCAGTTCAACGTGAACACCACCTGGGAAAGTTCCTAGATCGCGGTGAACTTCAAAGAATCCCCTAACTTCATTCATGACATCATCGAAGCGACGTGACTTGTATCCGTTAGCTGTAGTAATACCGTTACCGTGCATAGGGTCAGTAATCCAAAGAGGGGTAAAGCCTGCATCTCTCACTGCTTCAACAAGCTTTGGTAGAGCTTCACGAATCTTTCCTGCACCCATACGAGTGATGAAGGTAAGTCTTCCTGGCTCGTGGTTTGGATCTAGTTTCTCAATCAGTGCCATTACATCTTCAACCGAAGTGTTAGGGCCAAGCTTCACACCGAGTGGATTACGAACACGAGATAGGAAATCTACGTGAGCACCATCTAGCTGTCTTGTTCTCTCACCGATCCAAATGAAGTGTGCGCTGGTGTCGTAAGGAGTTCCAGTTCTTGAATCAATACGCGTCATTGGACGCTCGTAGTCAAATAGCAAACCTTCGTGGGACGTGTAGAACTCAGTTGTTCTAAGTTCGTTGAAGTTAGCACCACATGCTGCCATGAACTTGATCGCACGATCGATGTCTTTTGCCATGGTCTCGTAGCGAGAGTTAGCTGGATTATCGATGAAACCTTTGTTCCATTCGTGTACTGAACGAAGATCAGCAAACCCACCCATTGTGAAAGCTCTAATTAGGTTCAGAGTTGAAGAAGAAGTGTTGTATGCCTGAAGCAATCGCTTTGGATCTGGGTTTCTAGATTCCTCGGTGAAATCATAACCATTAACTGCATCGCCTCGGTAAGCAGGAAGAGTTAACCCTTCACGTGTCTCAGTATCTGATGATCTTGGCTTAGCAAACTGCCCGGCCATACGTCCCATCTTGATGACCGGCATCGATGCGCCATAGGTAAGGACAACTGCCATTTGAAGCAGAGTCTTAACACGGTTACGAATACGGTCTGCCGTTGCATCAACAAAAGTCTCAGCACAGTCTCCACCCTGGAGTAAGAAAGCTTTACCTTGAGCTGCTTGAGCAATCCTGTCTTTGAGGATATCTACTTCACCAGCGAAGACCAAAGGTGGGTACTTAGCTAGAGTCTGTCTTACCTCTTCGAGAGCTGCTTGGTCAGGCCAAGTTGGTTGCTGTGCAGCAACTAGATTGCGGTAGTTGTCCAAGCCTTCAAGTACGCCTGGATTTGCAGCTACTACTGGTTCAAATGAAGCCAATTTCTTGTTCCTGTCTCGGTGGGATTACTAGCGACGTTCTTTTAGTGTTGAGGCATATACGTCGATGTATTCCTGCCCGCTGAGCTTCATCAGCTCATAAATTATCTCATCTGTTACAGCTCTGAGAACTAGACGATCGCCTTCCATTCCGGCAAACCGAGAGAAGTCCAGTGGCTCTCCTACAACAACACCGATACGGCGAATTCTTGGAAATTTTCTACCGATTGGCTGAACCTTCTCGGTATCAATCATGGCAACTGGGAAAACAGGAACCTTTGCCTCCAAAACCATACGAGCGATTCCTGTTCTACCTCTGAACAATCTGCCATCCGGCGATCTGGTTCCCTCAGGGTAGATACCAAGCAGCTGGCTCTGTGCCAAAACTCCTAAACCAGTGTTTAGTGCAGCCTCAGAAGCCTTACCACCACTTCTATCGATAGGTAATTGCCCAGTTCCCTTGAAGAACCAGCGAGATAAAGTGCCTTTGATTCCTTTACCTGTGAAGTATTCGCTCTTAGCCAGAAAAACAACTGGTCTTCTGAGCATTAGTGGTAAAAAGATTGAATCTGAAAAAGATAGGTGGTTCGAAGCCAGAATTGCCGCCCCATCACTGGGAATCTTTTCAGCGCCCTTTATCCAGGGGCGAAATAGCACCTTGAGCAGTGGGCCTAGGAAGATGTTCTTAAGTAGGAAATACCACACTGTGGACCTCCTTCTCTCCTTTAGACCACTAACGCTTAAGTTTATCGCCCGTTGGAATGCAACCTAGCCAGATCAGCTGCCCCGACCACGCCTGCATCGTTGTGCAGCTGAGCTCCAACAATCTTCATTTCAGGTCTAAATCCTCTAGCTGGAAGGTGTTCTAGGTAAGCAGCGCGGATAGGTTCAAGAAGAAGCTCACCAGCAGCACTAACGCCACCACCGATAACCACAATCTCAGGGTCAAGTACCGCAACCAGTGATGCAACAGCCAAACCTAGGTTTGAACCTAGCTCGGTCAGAAGCCTTAGGGCACCTGGATCTCCCTCTTTGATGGCCTGATAAACCTGATTACCAGTGAGTTCTGGAACGCTGTCTGATAGTTCTCGCAGACGCCTAGCCTCCTCCGAACCGGAAGCCACAAGTTCCTTGGCTGAGTTTAGAAGTGCTGTTCCTGACCCATACTGCTCTAGACAACCGTGCTGACCACAACCACAGAGTTTTCCTTCTGGGACAAAATTCATGTGTCCAAGTTCTGCACCAATTCCAAAGCCACCACGGAATAGTTCACCGTTGGCGACGATTGCCCCGCCAACACCTGTGCCGATGGTCAACATCATCATGTGGTGATAGCCCGCCCCCGCGCCAAAACGATATTCAGCCCAACCGGCAGCATTGGCGTCGTTCTCAATGACAACAGGTAACCCCAGTTCGGCTTCTAGCTTCTCTTTTAGAGGTTCGTTACGCCAGCTTAGGTTTGGGGCGTAGTAGACAACGGCTTGGTTAGCATCGATAAAACCAGCGGCAGCAACGCCAACAGCGCTCACTTGCTCACCTGAACGCAGTTCTTCGACCATCTTCATAACAGCAGCCTGCAGGGCAACTGGATCATTGGCAGGGGTTGGCACCTTCAGTTCGCGCAGGATGTCCCCTGCCTCGTTGACTAGAGCGCCCGCGATCTTGGTTCCACCGATGTCGATTCCGACGGTTTTCATCTGGTTCCTTTGTTTTTGTTAACTTGGTCAGTATATCGGCATCAATTCGATAAGCCTAGAGGGCAGGGATTTAGCTATTACAGGGGTAGAGTAGTCAAAAGTTTCATTTACCAGCTAATCCCCACGGAGGCAGACATGAAGACCAACGAAGTTCCTTTAGTAGTAGTTTCTAGTCCAGAAACGAACATCACTGACCTTATTATTGACCGCGTCAATAAAGATCCAAAGCTTGCACTGATGTCAAAGCAAACCTCTCCTGGAGTTTGGGAAGATGTCACAGCTTCCGATTATCTAGCTGAAATCAGAAACCTCGCTAAGGGTTTCGTTGCAGCGGGAATTGAGGTGGGCCAACGTGTTGGAATTATGAGCCACACCCGATACGAGTGGGCTCTGACAGATTTCGCACTTTGGTTTGCAGGTGCGGTCTCTGTCCCAATTTACGAGTCATCTGCTCCAAGCCAGATCGAATGGATCTTGAGTGACTCAGGTGCTGTCGCAGCAATCTTTGAGACCAAAACTCACCTTGAACTTTTCAAGAGTGTTCAAAAGAACCTTCCAGCAGTTAAGACCACTTGGACTTTTGAAGGTAAAGATCTAGCTGACCTAGTCAAGCTCGGTAAGAGCGTCTCTGATGAAGAACTAGAGAAGAGGCGAAGCAGTAACGGCTTGAAGGATCTAGCGACAATCATCTACACATCTGGAACAACCGGCAGACCTAAGGGTTGCGAACTCCTGCACCAAGGATTTGTTGACCTGTGTAGAAATGCTCAGGCAGTTCTTCCTGAAGTGGTTTGCCCTGGTGGTTCAACAGTTTTGTTTTTGCCGATGGCTCACGTCTTCGCAAGATTCGTTTCTGTTCTCTGTGTCTCTGGTGGAGTAAAGGTTGGTCACCAGCCAGACGCTAAGAACGTAGCTCCTGCGATGCAGAGCTTCCACCCAACATTCTTACTAGCAGTTCCTCGTGTCTTTGAGAAGGTATACAACTCTGCTGAGCAGAGAGCTGAGAGTGCTGGCAAGGGCAAAATCTTCCATGCTGCAGCTGAAACTGCAATCGCTTGGTCCATGGCATTGGATACCAAGAAGGGGCCTAGTGTTGGTCTGAACATCAAGCACAAACTATTTGATGCCCTCGTATACAAGAAGCTTCGCGCTGCCATGGGTGGAGAGGTCAAGTATGCAATCAGCGGTGGTGGTCCACTAGGAGCAAGACTTGGTCACTTCTACCGTGCAATCGGTTTGATCGTGCTTGAGGGTTACGGACTAACTGAAACAACTGCTCCGGTAACCATTGGTCGACCGAGCAACCTAAAGATTGGCAAGGTAGGTTTCCCACTGCCAGGTTGCGGTGTGATGATTGCTGAAGACGGCGAGATTTGGCTGCGCGGAACTAACGTCCTAAAGGGATACTGGAACAACAAGGATGCAACCAAGTCAACCTTTGAGGGTGACTGGTTCAAGACTGGAGACATCGGAGATTTGGATGACGATGGCTTCCTAGCTATCACTGGTCGTAAGAAGGAATTGATTATCACTGCCGGTGGCAAGAATGTTGCTCCAGCACTACTGGAAGACCCTCTACGCGCTAACCCACTGGTGAGCCAAGCAGTTGTTATCGGTGACGCTAAGCCATTCGTGTCAGTATTGGTTTCTATCGATGAAGAGATGCTGCCTATCTGGCTAGCCAACAACGGCATCAAGGAGCAACTAACTCTGGATGAGGCTAGATCTAACGCAGCTGTCCTTGCAGAGGTTTCTAAGGCTATCGAAGCGGTGAACACTAACTTCTCAACAGCTGAGTCAATCAGGAAGTTTGCAATTCTCCCTTACGACCTGACTGAGAAGAGTGGACACCTAACTCCATCACTAAAGATCAAGAGATCAGTTGTGGTTGAGGACTTTGGAAACCTAATCGATGACATCTATGCAGACAGCGCTAAGTCAACCTGTCACAACATTGGTGATTACAAGATCTAGTTCATAAACCAATCTGATTTACGAACTATCTTCATAGCTTCCTTGCGCTCTTCTTGGGTGAGGCGATCCAGGTATAGCAATCCGTCTAGGTGATCCAGTTCGTGTTGAAGTGCTTGAGCTAGTAATCCTGATCCTGAAATAGTGATTTCAGTTCCATCAAGTTGAGTTCCGGTTAGTTCTGCTTCTGGATAACGAGCAGTTAGGTGCCAGTTCCCAGGCACAGATAAACAACCTTCTTCAACAAGAATTGGTTCACCTTTTAGAACTAAGTTCTTTGGGTTGATTAGGTAGCCAACTTTGCCGGCAACGTTGTAGCTGAAAGCTCTTAGAGAAATACCGATTTGGTTGGCAGCAACTCCTGCCCTTCCTGGCACCTTGGTAGTGTCAATCAGATCTTCGATGAGAGCATGCGTCTTAGTGCCGAAGTCTTTTATTGGATCACAGGGTGATTTGAGAACTGGATCTCCGAAGAGTCTTATTTCACGAACAGTCATGAAACTAGTTGCTCTTAGCCAATCCCTCAACTACTAACGCAGCGAGTTCACGAGCTGCTTCACGAGTGTTGCGGTGCAGCTGATCGAACTTGATTACAGAACCGGCAGCTAGAGCTGGGTCATAAGGAATCTTCACAACGGCACGAACTCTAGATTTGAAGTGAGCTTCGATTTCATCAAGCTTTACCAGGTTGGTTCCCTGAGTTGCGGTGTTCAGAGCAACAACAGATCCTCTTACCAAATCTCCATAACCGTTAGCCTCAAGCCAAGTTAGCGTCTCAGAAGCCAAACGAGCTTCGTCAACTGAACCACCAGAAACAATTACCAGCCCGTTAGCTCTCTGCAGAGTTGGACGCATCACCGAATGAACGATACCTGTTCCACAGTCAGTCAGGATGATTGTGTAATAGCGAGCAGCCATATCAGCTACTACGTTGTAGTCACCTTCATCGAAGGCTTCTGAGAGCATTGGGTCACTGTCAGAGGCAAGAACGTGCAATCTTGTGACATCTCTAGAAACCATTGTTGAGAAGTCAGTGAAGCCATCAATCGCTGCAGCACGGTTAACCACATCGCGAACGGTAAAGCGAGTTGACTTGCTAACACGTTCAGCAAGTGTTCCACGGTCAGGGTTTGCATCGATAGCGATTACTCGATCTTCACGAGCTAGTGCCATTGCCATACCCAGCAGAGTTGTGACGGTTGTCTTTCCCACTCCACCCTTACGAGTGAGCACTGGGACGAATCTAGCCCCACCGCCCAGGCTGGCAGCGATTCTCGCATCAACTGCTTTACGCTCACGAACACGGAGGTTATCCCCCAAATTGATGGTCTTGAGAGAAAAGAAGTATAGGAATCTTCTGAAACCAGATTCAGGAGCTGGTCTGGTCTTTGAGTTGATTTCAATTAGACGATCTGCAGTCAACATGGCAGCTGGCTCTGGCTGATCGAAAGTGTCGCCTCTGAGGCTGTCACGACGTGAGTACCCAGTCTGTGAGGTAGCTAGGCTGTCGGTCTCGGAGACACCGGTTGCTGGAACGATTGCTGTTGCTTCGGTAATTACTTTGATAGATGAAGTAGTTGGTGAGAGGTCAATTGTGCTTGCCTCAATCTCAGCAGAGCCAAGTTCAGCACTGTTCTCTGCTTCATCGCGAGAACGTGAGTTTTTACCATCAAATCTGTCAGCCAAAGCTAAATCCTTAAACATCTCCAAGCCAAGAAAACCTTGGCTGAATCAATAACTACTTGGGTAAGTCTATTCGCTAAGCCTTGGTTCAACGACAAGGATGAGGTCGCCTGATTCAACGGATTGGGTCTTGGAAATGGCTAACCGCCTGACAATTCCAGCAGTATTGGCGGTGATAGTGGCTTCCATCTTCATGGCCTCAATGGTCGCCACCGGCTGACCCAATTCGACCTGGGTGCCTTCAACTACCTGAAGGGTAACAACACCGGCAAATGGCGCAGCGACTTCAGCTGGATTAGCTAAATTAGCTTTTTCGGCAGAAACAACAGTGCTTGCAATCTTGCGGTCTCTGATGTTGATCGGGCGTAACTGACCGTTGAAGGTAGCCATAACGGTTCTAAAGCCCTTGGTATCTGGTGAACCAATAGCTTCGAGACCCACGAAGATTCGAACTCCCTTAGCAATCTCAACAACGTGCTCATGGCCCTGCTCAAGACCATATAGGTAATCAAGAGTGTCAACTGGGTCGAGATTACCGAAGGTCGCTCTCGACTTCTCAAACTCTGCCGTTGGACCTGGAAACAGCAACCTGTTTAGAGTGCTTCTTCTGATCTTGGCATCTTCTGAGACAAGATTCTGAAGGTCATCTGCAGAAACCGCTACTAGACCGAACTTAGGGTTCTTACCCTGCAGAACTTTAGTTCTGAAAGGTTCAGGCCAACCACCAGGTAGGTCTCCCAACTCCCCTGCCATGAATCCAACAACAGAATCTGGAATGTCGTAGTTCTGTGGGTTGGAAGCAAATTCAACTGGGTCTGCGTTTACAGCAACGAGGTGCAGTGCGAGATCACCTACCACCTTTGATGAAGGAGTCACCTTTGGTGGTCTACCGAGAATTTCGTTTGCTGCTGCATACATGTCTTCAACGCGTTCGAACTGGTTACCTAAACCGAGAGCGATTGCCTGTTGACGAAGATTGCTCAGCTGACCACCTGGGATCTCGTGCTTATATACACGACCGGTTGGTCCACGAAGCCCTGACTCGAATGGTGCGTAAACATTTCGAACAGACTCCCAGTAAGGCTCAAGTGCTGTCATTTCGTCGAGGCTGATACCCGAATCACGATCAGTGTTTTCAAGCGCTGCGATAAGAGCAGAAGCTGAGGGTTGTGAAGTTGTTCCAGCCATTGGAGCTGAAGCAACATCGACTGCGTCAACGCCAGCATCGATAGCAGCAATAAGAGTTGCCAATTGACCGCCGGCGGTGTCGTGGGTGTGCAGGTGAACTGGAACATCAAACTCTGCTCGCAGTGCTTTCACTAGCTTGGCTGCAGCCTGTGGGCGAAGAAGACCTGCCATGTCCTTGATTGCAAGGATGTGTGCACCAGCTTTGACTACCTGTCTTGCCAGATCTAGGTAATAGTCGAGGGTGTATAGAGTCTCGTTTGGGTTTAGTAGGTCACCGGTGTAACAGATGGCAACTTCAGCAACTGCGGTCTTAGTTTTTAGAACTGCGCTAATCGCTGGAAGCATTTGATCAACATCGTTGAGAGCATCGAAGATGCGGAAGATGTCAACTCCCGCGTCAGCAGCTTCAGTAACAAATGCTTCTGTTACTTCAACCGGGTACGGAGTGTATCCAACAGTATTTCGGCCTCTGAGCAACATCTGAATACAGATGTTTGGCATTGCTTCTCGTAGAGCCACAAGTCTTGTCCATGGGTCTTCACCTAGGAAACGAAGTGAAACGTCGTAGGTTGCTCCACCCCAAGCCTCAACTGAGAAGAGTTTGTGCAAAATACGGGCTTCGTATGGTGCAACCTGAACTAGATCTCTCGAACGAACTCTGGTAGCCAGAAGTGATTGGTGTGCATCACGGAATGTTGTGTCGGTGATTGCTACGGCTGACTGAGCTCTTAGATTAGCTGCGAAAGCGACGGGACCTAGTTCTTGAAGAAGCTGTCTAGACCCCTTAGGAGCAGGAGCATTAAGGTCCAGCTTAGGTAATTTGCTTGCAGGTGAAATTAAGGCTCCGCGGGCACCGTAAGGCTGGTTCACAGTGACATCGGCTAACCAGTTCAGGATCTTGGTGCCACGGTCTAGTGATGGTTGAGCGGTAAGCAGTTGAGGACGTTCTTCAATGAAGGCTGTGCTCAGATCGCCTGCTGCAAAGCTAGGGTCGGCCAGTACTCCCTGAAGGAATGCGATGTTGGTGGAGACTCCACGGATTCTAAATTCAGCAAGCGCACGTTCTGCTCTGTTGACTGCAGTTTTCAAATCTCTACCACGAGTGATTAGTTTCACCAAAAGAGAATCAAAGTGTGGGCTGATTTCACTTCCAGTTGAAACAGTTCCACCGTCTAGGCGAATACCTGCACCACCTGGTGAACGGTATGTGCTGATTTTTCCTGTGTCAGGCCTAAAACCAGCTGTTGGATCTTCGGTGGTAATTCTGCATTGAATAGCAAAGCCATTCATTTCAATCTTGTCTTGAGTCAGGTTTAGTTCTTCAAGAGTTGAACCAGATGCGATGAGCATCTGAGACTGGACTAGGTCAACACCGGTGATTTCTTCGGTTACGGTGTGCTCAACCTGAATCCGTGGGTTCATCTCGATGAAGACATGCTTACCGGCATTAGGCCCGACTGTGTCAATCAGGAATTCAACAGTTCCTGCGTTGATGTATCCAACCTGTTTAGCGAAAGCAACTGCATCGCGATAAAGAGCTTCACGAAGTTCTTGGGTCACGTTTGGTGCAGGAGCAATCTCGACAACCTTTTGGTTTCTTCTCTGCACTGAACAGTCCCGCTCGAAAAGGTGAACTACATTTCCTTTACCATCTGCAAGGATCTGAACTTCAATGTGGCGTGGGCGAAGAACTGCTTGCTCCAGGAAAACACGTGCATCACCGAAAGCTGATTCAGCCTCACGCATTGCCTCACCAAGAGCTGCTTCTAAACCTTCAGCGTCTTGAACTCTGCGCATACCGCGACCGCCACCACCGGCGACAGCTTTTACAAATAGTGGGAAACCAATTTCTTTTGAGTCTTCAATTAGAAGAGCAACATCTTCAGACTGTCTAGATGATTTCAAAACAGGAACATTTGCAGCGATGGCTGCCTCTTTGGCGTTCACTTTGTTACCAGCAAGTTCTAGAACGTCTGAAGTTGGACCAATGAATGTTATGCCATTAGCCTTCGCTGCCTCTGCTAGTTCTGGGTTCTCGGATAGAAATCCGTAGCCTGGGTAAATTGCGTCAGCACCACATTCAAGTGCGACACGGATAATTTCAGAGACATCTAGGTAAGCACGAACTGGGTGACCAATTTCACCGATCTGGTAAGCCTCGTCAGCTTTTAGACGATGGGATGAGTTCCTATCCTCGTAGGCAAATACCGCAACAGTCTTAGCACCTAGCTCATAGGCCGCTCTAAAGGCGCGAATGGCGATTTCGCCTCGGTTGGCAACCAATATCTTGCTGAACATGCGGTCCTAACTGCAGTCAGATGAACAAATGACGGGTTGCACCAAAATCAAAAGGTAGCCTAGACAGGTGCAGGTATTAAGCGTTAGCGCCCTAAAAGGCGGAGTTGGTAAAACCACGGTTACCCTTGGTCTTGCCTCTGCTGCCTTATCTAGGAACTTACGAACACTGGTGATTGATTTAGATCCACAGTGCAACGCAAGTATTGGTTTAGGTGCATTTGGGGATTTTGAGTATTCAGCGGCCGAAGTAATCAAGAAGCCCCGACACAACACTGTGCTAAGGGCAATTGTAGTCTCATCTTGGGCTAAGGGACAGGCAGGCCGCCTAGATGTGATGGTCGGTAGCCCTAACCTCACCCTGCTCAACCAGGGAAACCCATCATTCAAATCCCTCTGGCACGTAGAGCAAGCTCTCGCCTCGGTAGAGGACGACTACGACCTGGTGCTTATCGATACTCCCCCATCTCTAGGTGCCCTGACTCGGATGGCTTGGGTGGCTAGCGACCGAGTGCTGCTTGTAGCCGAGCCAGCTATCAACTCAGTGATTTCAATCGAAGCTGCAGTCAAGGCCTTCTCTGAACTCAGGAACAAGGTCAACAGAAGAGTGAACCTTTTTGGAGTGCTAGTCAATCGACTGCGCGCAAGCGTTGCTGAACATCAGTATCGTGTGAATGAACTCGATGAACTCTTCGGCGAATTGATGATCAACCCACCATTAGAAGAGAAAACTGCTCTTCAGCAGGCTTCCGGCGCGGGTAAACCAATTCACAACTGGCCAGGCCAGTCAGCAGCCAAATTAGCCAACCGTTTCGACCAGCTTCTTGAAACTGCTCTGGAATCTTTCAAGTCAGAAGACCCAGGGCTTTTGCTTCGTAAGCGTAAAGCTGATGAGAAGAGCAGATTTTCAAAGCGAAGCAGAACTGCTAAACCGGTTTTCCCGCCCAAACCTGAACCTGAGGTTATAGCTCCAGTTGAGGTAGTTTCTGAAGAGCCGGCGATTTCACCAGAGTATGAAGAGAAGTTTCAGGAAGTTATTCGCCAGACAATGACCAAGAAGCAGCTAAAAGCTTTGAAGGAATCTCAAGAAGCGGAAGAGAACTAAACAGCCTTCTTGCCAAGACGGCGAAGAGTTAGTTCATCAAGATCTTCAATGTGGCTTGGGTTAATTTCAGTAAGAGTTGCCTCAACTTCTCCCAGAACCTTACCGACAGAGATACCGAATACACCCTGACCCTTGTCTAGAAGGTCAATAACCTCGTCAACTGAAGTGCAGAGATAAACCTTTGCACCATCTGAGAAGAGGGTGATTTTGGCTAGGTCGCTAATGCCAGCTTCACGAAGCTGCTTAACAGCGATTCGAATCTGCTGAAGTGAAATACCGGCGTCTAGGAATCGCTTTACGAGCTTTAGAACCAGGATGTCGCGGAAAGAATAAAGTCTCTGGGTTCCTGAACCTGAAGCCCCTCTGACACTTGGTTGAACAAGTGCAGTTCGGTCCCAGTAATCAAGTTGGCGGTAGCTGATGCCAGCAGCTCCTGCTGCTGAAGTTCCTCTGTAGCCAACGTTTGGGTCATGCCATGGCTGAGATACAGCAAAAAGATCGTCTTGTAGGTAGGCGAAGTCGCTTGCCTCGCTTAGGAGAATACGGCCAGTTTCAGTGGTTGGCTCGTTAGTAACGCTCTCCACTCCTGGATTAATTGATTCCATTCTGGCCTCCTCTCCTAATGTCTAAAGTTCAAGTAATGCTTGAAACTTTCTTTAATTGTTCCGCTTACCCCTGACTATGGGGCGTTAATATTCTTCTTCGGCGTGTCGCGCTAGTCGATTTTGTCGATAACCGCTCGTATTAGCTCTGCACGGATAGTTGCTATGTGTGACTCAATCTCGTTTGCGTAAGCTGCTGCTCTTGACTTAGCCGCTGGGTCACGCTGCTTCTTGACGCTGGCAACTACTCCCTGGATCAAACCTAAGTCTCTATCCACTGAAGTCTTGATGCCACGAAGATGCCTTGCTGAAATTCCAAACCGTTGTAGTTGCATCAAAGATCTGGCTACTTCAATGTCGCTGTATTCAAAAGGTTCCGAACCAATCAACTGAGACTGCTGTGCTTCGGCTAGAAGAGTCTCGTTGATGCCGCTTTCGGCAACTAATTCCATCTTGCTGAACTTACGAGTAACGCTGGGTCTTCTGGTTGCTGTAGGAAGTGAAGGCTGCTTGCCTGCATCGAGATCATCGAGATAAGTCTTGATTACTTTCAGCGGTAGGAACTTATCTCTCTGCAATTCCAGAATTAGACGCATGCGCTCAATGTGCTGCTCAGAATATTTACGGTAACCAGATTCTGTTCTAAATGGCGAGAACAAACCTTGATCTTCTAGGAAACGAATCTTTGAAGGAGTTAGATCTGGGAAATCTACTTTGATTTTGTCAATCACCTGACCGATGGTGAAGAGCCTCCCCGGTCGAGGCGCAAAAAGATTTGCTGCTTCGTTTACTGCCATTGTCCCTAAATATCTTTCTTAGATGCAAAAAAGGTCAAGTGATACTTGCCAATCTGAACTTCGCTACCGTTTACCAATTCTGCGCTCTCAACTCTTTCACCCTCGTACTGGGTTCCATTTAGAGAAGCTAAATCTGAAACTGAAAAGGTCTTACCTGAGCGCTTGAATTCTGCATGTCTTCTGGACACTGTCACATCGTCCAGGAAGATATCTGCGTTTGGATGTCTTCCAACTGTGGTGACATCTGAATCTAGGAGGAAACGTGCTCCCTGGTTTGGGCCACGTCTAACAATTAGTAGAGCATTTCCTGAGGGAAGAGCATCAACAGCTGCTCGCTCTTCGTCACTTAGTGTCTCTTGATCACTCTCGATAAGGTCTTCTGAGAAGTTGCGAGTAGCCTCAATGTCATCACCCGAATTGGCGTCATGGCCTGCTGGAAACTCGTTCACGCACTCTCCTCTTTCTGGTTAAGAATAGCCGAGTCTTGGTGGGCTGTTTTTCGAATGTTATGAACCTGTCGTAAATAAACGAAACCCGTCCACCAGTAAAGCCAGATGCCCCAGAAGGCGAAACCCCAGGCGATTGGAAATACCCAAATTGAAACTTCCTGAGGCAAAACATCAGCTAGGAGCATCAGTGGAAATGCGTACAAAAGCGCAAATGTTCCAGCCTTGCCAGTGTAGTTAACCGGCAGCGGTCCATAGCCCACTTGAGCTAGGAAAGGCAGGGTGAAGAACAGGACTAGGTCTCTGGCAACAATCACCAGCACTAACCACCAAGGCACCTTGTCGGTGATGGCAAGGCCCAGGAGTGAAGCAAGGATAAATAATCTGTCGGCAGCTGGATCTAGAAGCTGACCTAGTCGAGACATCTGATTTAGTTTTCTGGCGAGGAAGCCATCGAGCCAGTCAGTAAAGCTTGAGAAGGCAAGGACAGCGAATGCGAGGAGGTTCTGGTCAATGAGAATGAGCCAAAGGAACACAGGAACCAAAAGTAGTCTCATTGCAGATAGCGCATTAGGCCAAGTTAGGACCCTGTCGCTCAACTGAAGATTATTCTCAACCATGCTTTTCCTAGACTAGCGTCGGGCTAGCGGGATTTGAACCCACGACCCCTTGACCCCCAGTCAAGTGCGCTACCAAGCTGCGCTATAGCCCGTCTGGACCATATTAACGCTTGCGCTTTTCTCTAACCCTCATACCAATTTCGACTGGAGTTCCCTCGAAACCGTAGGTTTCGCGCAGTCTTCTAACGATGAATCTGCGGTAGCCAGGATCTAAGAATCCGGTGGTGAATAAAACAAACTTTGGCGGTCTGGTGCTCGCCTGAGTTGCAAACAGGATTCTAGGTTGCTTACCGCCACGAACAGGGTGAGGGAATTCCATCGCTAGTTCCTGAATGAAAGCATTGAGCTTTCCGGTTGGAATTCTGGTATCCCATGAGTCCAGTGAAACTTCCAGCGCAGGAACGAGCTTTTCAAGGTGTCTACCTGTTTTTGCTGAGATGTTTACCCGAGGTGCCCAGTCAACGTGAGCAAGGTCTTGCTCTATCTCTCGTTCAAGATACTCCCTACGATCTTCATCAAGGCTGTCCCACTTATTGAAAGCGAGCACTAGAGCTCTGCCTGACTCCAAAGCCATGTCAACGATCCTGATATCGCCTTCGCTGATCTTCTGAGTTACATCAAGAACAACTACCGCAACTTCTGCACGCTCTAGCGCTGCTGCAGTTCTAAGTGATGCGTAGAAATCTGCTCCTTGAGCTAGGTGAACTCTTCTTCTGATACCAGCGGTATCAACAAAGCGCCAGACTTTGCCACCTAGTTCAACCTGCTCATCGATTGGGTCACGAGTAGTTCCAGCTAGATCATTTACAACAGCACGCTCAGAACCAACAGCTTTGTTTAGAAGTGAAGACTTACCAACATTTGGTCTACCAATAATTGCAACTCTTCTAGGTCCACCAAACTCTTGCTTAGCAACATTAGAAACTTCAGGAAGAACTTCCATCACCTTGTCTAGAACATCTGCAACACCTCGACCGTGCAGAGCAGAAACCGGATGTGGCTCTCCTAGACCAAGTGACCAAAGAGCAGCAGCTTCTGCCTCTCCTCTTTCGTCATCAACCTTGTTAGCAAGAAGAAGAACTGGCTTCTTGCTTGCTCTAAGCATCTTCACAACACGCTCGTCTGTTGCGGTTGGTCCAACAGTTGAATCAACTACGAAGAGCACTGCATCAGCAAGTTCAACAGCGATTTCGGCCTGGATAGCAACAGACTTATCAATACCCTTGGCATCTGGTTCCCAACCACCGGTGTCTACGAGAGTGTATTTGCGTCCGTTCCATTCCGCCTTGTATGAAACACGATCACGGGTAACACCTGGCTTGTCTTCAACAACGGCTTCTCGTCTACCAATGATTCTGTTTACCAAAGCTGATTTACCGACGTTTGGCCTACCAACGATTGCTAGGACTGGCAGTGCTGGAAGCAATACTGGCTGGCCATCAGCTGTGCTGATCTCTTCAAGCACGCGAATGTCTTCTTCGTCTAGGTCATATTCAGATAGGCCGACTCGAAGTGCTCGAACGCGAGCTTCTTCCTCTTCGGTTGAGAGCGAGTTCAAACGGTCTAGAAACTCAGGATCGACCGGATCCGCATTGAAGTCTTGGTCTTCCATGTTCCCTACTTAGTTCTTTCAATAATTGCGATGATTGCCTCAACGGTTGAGTCAAAATCAAGCTCTGAAGAATCAACCAACTCAACACCAGGGGCAGGAGAAAGAAAATCGACTACTTTCGCATCGTTTTGATCTCGTTTAGTGATTTGCTCGGCAATTGAAATGCCTTCAGGGAGCTCTGCAGAACGCCTTCTAAGTCTAACTTCTTCTGAGGCAGTTAGCAGAATTTTTGTTTGGGCCTCCGGATAGACCACGGTTGTGATGTCTCTACCCTCAACTACGACCCCTGAAAAGCCAGAGTTTTCAACGAGGTTATGGGTAATCCAGTGCATGTATTGCCTAACCACAGGTAATTGGGCAATCTCGCTTACTCGCTCCCCGATGCGAGTTTCTCTGATTTCGTAGGTAACATCTGTTTCTCCCACTTTGACCCAGTAGTTATCTGGGTTTAGTGAGATTTGGTAGTTGAAATCTGATTCTAGGAATGAACCATCGATGTCAGTTGCATTCAGTGACTCAGAAATTTGTTTCCAGGTGAGTGCTCGATAGGCAGCTCCAGTATCTAGATAGCCAAAACCAAGCTTTCTAGCAACTGCTTTGCTAACACTAGATTTTCCTGAACCTGCTGGGCCATCGATGGCAACGATATGCATTTAGCCGGCCAGCTTCCAACCATTAGTTCTAAGGGTTGAAACAAGTTTCTCTTCAATAGATGGAAGCACAGCCAGTTCAACCAAACCAACCTGTGCACCACTGGCGTGATCTAGGTTTAGGTCTTCTACGTTGAGACCTGCTGCACCGATCTCAGTTAGTAGTCTTGCCAACTCACCTGGCTTATCGTCAATCATCACAACAACCTGTGCATAAGAGGTGTTACTTGAACCATGCTTACCAGGCAGCCTTGAGATACCAAGGTTGCCAGCCTCTAGAACTTTGCCAAGTTTCGAAAGTGAACCTGAAGTGCCAACGAGTTCTAGCGCTTCAATTACCTGTTCTAAATCTCTCTCGAATGACTTAAGCACGGGAAGCAGTTCTCCAGAGTTAGCAGAGAGAATCTGTAACCAGAGTCTTGGATCACTTGCAGCGATACGCGTTGTGTCTCGTAAACCTTGCCCTGAGAGAGAAAGATCTTTATCTTCTGCACTGGCAAGCTGCGCTGCTAGCAGGCTAGAGATCAACTGAGGGGTGTGAGAAATAAGAGCAACTGCGTGATCATGTTCTTGAGCGCTCATGCGAATGGGAGTTGAACCTAGGTCAAGCGCTAACTGCTCAACTGTTTGTGCCGCATCTGAAACTGTGTCGTCTTCGAAGGCAATTACCCATGGTCTTCCAACAAATAAATCTGCACGTCCGGCCAGAGTTCCACCTTTTTCGCGTCCAGCCATTGGATGTGAACCAACGTATCTAGTTCTATCTGCATCGCTTGCCTGAAGTTCTGTTAGCACTTTGCTCTTGACGCTGGCTACATCTGTAACAACTGCTGAAGGAAAATCCTTTAGAGCTTGAATAACAGTCTTCGCTGTCACATCTGGTGGAACACAAACCACAACTAGAGACACTTCATCATTTGCGGCGAGTTTTCTACCAGCAGCAAAATCTATTGCAAGCGATTCATTTGCAGGAGAAGCGTCAGTGATAGAAACGTCAACATTTTGTTGACGCAGCGCAAGACCAATACTGGTGCCCAGTAAGCCGGCACCAATAATGTGAACCTGTCCTGTGGTGCGTGGGCTCATTGAGCAATATCCAATCGAAGCGCTGCAGCACCTCTTAGGTAGACGTGTTGAACTTCAGATCTCGGAATATCTAGCTCTGCGTTGATCATCACTCGGATAACGCGAGGCATCGAGCCTGCAACGTTCATCTCAACAAAGCACATAAGGGGAACATCGCCTAAACCTAGTTCTCTGGCAGCAAGAGCAGGGAACTCAGAGGTGATATCAGGTGTTGCGGTGAAGAGGATTGAGATTAGCTGATCGGTGTGCATGTTATTGGCATGCATCATCTTGGCTAGGAGTTCAGCGGTGAGTTTAAGTAGATGGTCGCGATCATCAGTATCTAGTTGAATAGCTCCACGGATTGCTCTAAGCGCCACTTCTTTTTCCTCTCGGCTTTGGCTTTGCAGCTTGTTTATCTCTAGGTCTAGGGGCTCTAGCGGTTTTACCCTCTGCCGCTTTTAGCAATGCACCAACTTCAACTTTACTTAGCAGTCTGGTTTGCCCTTGCTTGAGTGGTCCCAGCTGAATAGGTCCGAACTGTCTTCTAACGAGGTCTTTGACGGGATGCCCAATAGCTTCAAACATTCTTCTAACCACTCTGTTCTTACCTGAGTGGATAACAATCTCAACCAGACTCTCAAATGCATTTGAATCAACTAGGACAGCTTTATCTGCCTTCATTGGTCCATCTTCAAGCTCTAGCCCACCTAGAAGTTTCTGAATCTCTTGAGAAGAAACCTGTCCTTCTACCTTGGCAACATAGGTCTTAGTCACACCGAATTTAGGGTGAGCCAACATGTTTGCCAGTTCCCCATCGTTGGTAAGGATAAGTAGCCCTGAAGTGTCGGCATCAAGACGGCCTACGTTATAGATACGGTCGGAACGCAGTGCATACTGCGAAAGGTCTGGTCTACCGTATTCATCAGCCATTGAAGAGATAACTCCAACTGGCTTATTGAGTGCCATGTATACGCGGCTAGCATCTAGTTGAACTGGAGTTCCTCTGACTGAGACCTTGTCGTTCTCAGGATCGATTCGAGTTCCAAGTTCCTTGACTACCTTGCCGTTTACTTTCACAGCCCCTGAGGTAATTAGATCTTCGCTTGCTCTTCTAGAGGCGACACCTGCATTGGCTAAAACTTTTTGAAGTCTCACGCCTTCGGTTGATTCTGCCAATTAGTTACCTGCCACATTCTCTGTACCAAGCTCAAAGTTGGCATCAGGTAGATATGGACTGATCAATGGAAGATCATCTAGTGCATTGATTCCTAGAGTCTCTAGGAAAGTTTCGGTTGTTCCGTAATTGATAGCACCGGTCTCACTGTCGGTGAATAGCTCAGTGATTAGCCCTCTACTTAACAAAGTTCTAACCACTGTGTCTACGTTCACACCACGAATAGAGGCGATCTGTCCTCTAGCAATCGGTTGACGATAGGCAATCACAGCAAGAGTTTCGAGTGCTGCTTGGGAGAGCTTAGTTGGGTTCTCGTTTGAGATGAACTCTCTAACTGCCCATTCGTACTCTTCTCTGACGAATACTCTCCAACCTCCACCAACTTCACGAAGTTCAAAGCCTCTAGGGCGCGTTCCATTCTCACCATCGAAATCAGCCTTGACTGCTAACACTGCTTCTCGAACTTCAGGAACAGGCATGTCCAGAGATGTTGCTAGGTGAACGATAGAAAGTGGAACTTCAGCAACCATAAGGATTGCCTCTATTGCTCCGCGAAGAGATTCAGTTGCGATTGGCTCACTAAGAGCTAGAGAGATTCTAGGATCTTCAGTTGCGGTAACTTCTTCTGTTTGGTCTTGATTATCAAGAGTCATAGTCTGCTCCTAGTGCTGCTAGTTGGTTATCATCAAATTCTTCTGCTCGCCAAGTGATTTGCAGTGGCCCTAATGATTCTGATTGTTCAAAGCTCACGGCACCCAAACGGTAGAGCTCAAGAATCGAAAGGAATCTGGCAACCAATACTGCTCTATCTCGAACTGATGAGATCAGTTCCCTAAAGGTAAGAGTGGTTGCAGCCCTTAGCATCGAGACAACTTCAGCAGCTTGTTCTCTAATCGATACTCTTGGAGCATGAAGGTGAGTAAGTCCCACCATTGGTATTTCTCTTGGTGCCATTGTCTCTTCAGCAAGACGTGCAAAATCTTCAATGGAGACAGTCCAAACCAGTTCAGGTTGCTGGGTTCTAAATTTCTCATCGAGGCGAACCGAACGGTAAACACGTCTTGACTCCAAAGCGATAGCAGTTTGGAACCAGGATGAAATGTCCTTGAAAGCTCGGTATTGCAATAGGCGAGCAAACAACAGGTCTCTTGCTTCAAGCAGTGCAACATCTTCAGCGTCAACTACTTCACCCTTAGGTAATAGTTCTGCAATCTTGAGATCAAGCAAAGTGGCAGCAACGACTAGAAACTCGCTCGCCTCCTCTAGCTGGTCTGCATCCTCAAGAGTTCTGACGTAGGCAATGAAGTCGTTGGTTACCTGGCTAAGCGAAATAGAGGTGATATCTAATTGATGCTTAGAAATTAGTGAGAGAAGAAGATCGAATGGGCCTTCAAAGTTTCCAATGTTTAGTGAGAAGCCATTACCGTTTGAATCTTCGATATCGTTATGGAGCACAGCCACGGTCAACCATTTCTCTTGCGACCGCTCGATAAAGCTCTGCTGCTTCTGATGTTGGAGCGTATTGGGTTACCGGTCTACCCTGTGCTGAGGAGTCTTTGAACTTCACAGTTAGCTTGATTACAGATCTAAAGACCTTATCGCCGTAATCTTCATTCAGTTTGTTCAGCATCTCTCTCGAGTGCAGTGTTCTAGGGTCAAACATCGTGGCAAGGATGCCGTCGATCTTTAGGTTGTCATTCAATCGCTCTTGAACTAGTTCAACAGTGTTCTGGATAAGAAGCTCTAGACCTCTAAGAGCAAAGTAATCACAGGCAACAGGAATCATGACACCGTGGGCCGCGGTTAGAGCATTCACTGTTAGTAAGCCAAGTGAAGGCTGGCAGTCAATCATGATTAGGTCGTAGTCCCCTAGAACTGGACGTAGCACTCCAGCAAGGATTTTCTCTCGACCAGGCTCTGCAACCAATTGAATTTCAGCTGCAGATAGCTGGATGTTTGCTGGAATTAGATCTAAACCAGGAACTTCAGTGTGAACAATCACATCTTCAGCTTTTAGTTTTCTATCCAGCATCAGGTCGTATATGGTCTTTACATCTTCGTTGACAACACCTAATCCTCTAGAGAGAGCACCTTGAGGATCAAAGTCAACAAGCAATACCTTACGGCCATACTCAGCTAGGGCAGCTGCAGTGTTAATGGTTGTTGTGGTCTTACCAACACCACCTTTTTGATTACAGAGGGCGATGATACGGGCTGGACCATGGCTGGATAAGCGTTTAGGAATAGGAAACCTATTGTCAGCATTTCTACTAGGCATCGATAGCTTCCTCTCTGGCTTCACAGCAGTAAGTTTGGGCCGTTTAGGCCCCTAAAGATAAATAACTTTAGTGCTTGTAGTCTACCGCTGAGCGCGAGGATGGGCGGTAGCGTAGATCTCCCTGAGCGCGTCAACGGTAACAAGTGTGTATATCTGGGTGGTAGCCACCGAGGCATGGCCTAGAAGTTCCTGAACCACCCTGACATCTGCCCCACCTTCAAGAAGGTGGGTAGCGAAAGAGTGCCTAAAGGTGTGTGGGGAAACCTCGTGTTCTAATTTGGCATTCGAGGCAGCATCGGAGATGATTTGCCAAATGCTCTGCCTACTCAACCTAGAACCTCGCTGATTCAGGAACAGAGCGGGAGTTCCTTTGGACAGCATGGCTAGCGATGGCCTTACTCGAACTAGATAAGCCTGCAGAGCGGCTTGAGCGTATCTACCAACTGGGACAATACGTTCCTTAGAGCCTTTACCAAATAAGCGAATAATCTCTGGATCGATTAGGTCATCAAGGTCAATGTTAACTACCTCTGAGACACGAGCACCAGTTGCGTAGAGAAGTTCAAGGATTGCTCGGTCTCTGACGCGAATGAGATCTGTCGCTCCTGATACATCATCAGGTTCAGGCCCTGATGCTCTAAGCAGTCTTTCCACTTCTTGAATTGAGATTGCTTTAGGTAGTCTCCTAGGTGCTTTGGGTGGCTTGACCGTTGCAGCAACATCTGTATCAACGGTTCCCTCGAAGAGGAGGAACTTGTGTAAGCCTCGAACTGCAGCAAGTGATCTAGCAACAGAGGTTGCGACCATGAGTTTGTTAGTTACCAACTGCTGGGCAAAGTCTCTGACATTATTTTCTTGCACCTGACTGAGTGAATCTAAACCTTGGTCCTCTAGATACCTGATGTATGAACCTAGGTCTCGTTTATAGGCAAGCAGAGTGTTCTTAGCCATACCTCGCTCAATGGTGAGGTGTCTTAGATAGCTATCAATTGATTGCTGAAGTTTAGCCATCAGATTGACTTGTTACTCAGCCTTATCGCCAAAGAGACGACCGGCAAGAGCTGCCTTGATTAATCCGTGGAACAGTGGATGTGCCTTGGTCGGGCGAGATAAGAACTCTGGGTGAGCTTGAGTTGAAACATAGTAAGGGTGAACATCCTTAGGCAGTTCAACAAACTCAACAAGATCACCGTTAGGTGATAGACCTGAGAAGCTCAAGCCTGCTGCAGAGAGCTGATCCCTGAAAGAGTTGTTGACCTCGTAGCGGTGACGGTGACGTTCCTTTACTAAAGTCTTTCCATAAGCTTCAGCGACAACGCTGCCTGGAGTTAGAGTTGCATCGAATAGACCTAGACGCATAGTGTGACCCATGTCTCCTGATGCAAGAATCTCTACCTGCTCAGCCATGGTTGCAATAACCGGATACTTGGTGTCTGGTTCAAACTCAGTTGAAGAAGCACCTTCTAGGCCAACAACGTTTCTTGCGTACTCAATGACCATGCACTGAAGTCCTAGGCAGAGACCAAGAGTTGGGATGCCATTTTCTCTAGTGAACTTCAGCGCACCGAGCTTGCCCTCAAGTCCTCTAATACCGAAACCACCAGGAACACAGATTGCATCAACACCGCTCAGGTGCTCTCTCGCGCCTTCTTCGGTTTCACACAGGTCGCTGGCAACCCACTTAATGTTTACCTTTACCTGTTCAGCAAAACCACCGGCTCTAAGAGCTTCGGTTACTGAAAGGTAAGCATCGGGCAGATCAACATATTTACCAACCAACGCAACAGTTACTTCAGCCAAAGGCTCGTGAACTGCCTTGAGCACGCTCTCCCAACGAGACCAGTCAACATCTCCAGCTTCTAGGTTCAGGTGCTTGATTATGTATGAATCTAAACCTTCGTTGTGAACAACAGTGGGGATGTCATAGATGCTGTTCGCATCAGCAGCGTTGATAACCGCTTCAATGTCAACGTCACACATCAGTGCAATCTTCTTCTTGATGCTGTCACCAATTGGTCTATCGCTGCGGCAAACAATTGCATCAGGCTGAATACCAATAGATCTAAGAGTTGCAACTGAGTGCTGGGTTGGCTTGGTCTTTAGTTCACCGCTCGGTGCAAGGTAAGGAACAAGGGACACGTGGACAAAGAAGACTTTGTCGCGACCTAGTTCATGTCTAACCTGACGAGCAGCTTCGATGAATGGCAGAGATTCAATGTCACCAACAGTTCCACCGATTTCAGTAATAATCACATCTGGTGCTGGAGACTCGTGAGCCTGCAAACGCATTCTGCGCTTGATCTCATCGGTGATGTGTGGGATGACCTGAACAGTGTCACCTAGGTAACTTCCGGCACGTTCCTTACGAATAACCTCAGAGTAAATCTGACCGGTAGTTACGTTTGCTGATTGACCTAGATTGATATCCAGGAAACGCTCGTAGTGGCCAATATCCAAATCTGTTTCTGCACCATCATCGGTGACGAATACTTCACCGTGCTGGAAAGGGTTCATTGTGCCTGGGTCAACGTTTAGATATGGGTCTAATTTCTGCATAACAACAGATAGCCCACGAGCTCTTAGAAGATTACCTAGACTGGCTGCCGTAAGGCCCTTACCCAGTGAGGACGCGACACCACCGGTCACGAAAATGTGTCTTGATTTACCAGATTCCATCGCATCAGCCATGGAATTTAACTTTAGCAGTTCCCAAAGATGGACTTTGACACAGTCCCCTCGACATGCCAATAAATTTAAGAGTTAACCTCGTTAGCAATATTTCGAAGCTCCAAAGCATTCTCTCTGGCAGCCTGAGAGTCACTCAATCCGGAGAGCATTCTTGCCAATTCTTCGGTCCTAGTTAGGTCATCTAAGACCTGAACGTCGCTTGCAGTGAACTGGGCGTCTGAGGTCTTAGTGACCCTAAGGTGCTGATCACCAAACGCTGCGACTTGGGCCAAGTGGGTAACCACAATGACCTGAGCATTCTTTGCCAATGCCGCTAGGCGTTTACCGAGTTCAATTGCAGTTGCTCCACCTACCCCAGCATCAACCTCATCAAAGATAAAGGTAGGGGTTTCCGCAGATGAAGCTAGGACAACTTCCAGTGCCAACATGATTCGAGATAACTCTCCTCCCGAAGCACCTTTACCAATAGGCCTAGGTTCCGCCCCTGAGTAACTCTCCAGCAAGAAAGATACTGAGTCAGCACCGCTAGCCGTCAAACTCTCCCCTGTCTCAACCTTGACGTGCAACTTTGAACCGGACATGGCAAGACCTGCTAATTCTTCGCTAACTCGTTTTGAGAGTTCCGCTGCAGCTTTAGTTCTTGCTTCACTCAACTTGCTGGCAAGTTTTCTAGCCTGCATTTCAAGTTCTTCAACCTGTTGTTCAATTGCACCAATTCGATCTGTTGAGGAATCAAGAGCCAACAGTCTCTGCTGCCCTTCAGCTTGGAATGCGATAACAGCATCTAGGGTTCCACCAAATCGTTTGATGGCAGCGTTTAGTTCACTTCTGCGTTCTTGAACCTGGTCGATGGTCAGAACTGATTCCGACTCAAGGCCAGCAAGGTATCCAGAGAGGTTTGCTGCAACATCGTTGAGGTTAGAACCGATCTCTCTTAGAGCTTCCACCTGTGCTTCAAGAGCAGGATCTTTGGCAATTACTGCCTCAAGTGCTTTTCGAGCCCTGCCTACTAAACCAATAGCGTCCAAGGCATCGAAAGTTTCAGTTGCCAATGCTTCGTGAGCAAGAGTTGCTGCAACTCTGAGGTCCTCTGTGTGAGTTAGGCGATTAGCAACCTCTGCTAACTCAACATCTTCATTTGGCTTTGGTGAGAGCTTGGCAAGGTAGTCAAGGCTCTCCTCAAGTTCTGCTGCTTCGCGAAGTCTTCCAGCTTGATTAGTTCTTATATCGGCTAGGACTTCCTTAGCTTCAATCCAGGACTTGAAGTGCTTGCCGTAGAGGGCAAGTAGTTCTGAGCAATCTGTTCCAGCAAATTGGTCTAAAGCAGATCTTTGGGCAACTGTCGACTTCAAACGAATCTGATCGGCTTGACCATGAACGACTACAAGCTGCTCTCCCAGTTCGCTAAGTAAACCAATAGGGGCGCTTCTCCCTCCAATGATGGCTCGGGACTTTCCATCGGTTGCAACAGTTCTAGCAAGGATTAGTTCGCCATCTTCAACTAAGCCACCGGCATCGGTTGCTCTGGCTAACACTTCGTGATTAGTGCTTAGTTTCCAACGTCCCTCAACGCTTGTTTGCGAAGAACCTTTTCGAACTGAACCAGCATCTGATCGCTCGCCTAGAAGAAGTCCCAGAGCTGTGAGAACCATGGTCTTACCAGCACCAGTTTCACCGGTGAGCACAGTCAGCCCAGGGTGAAAACTTAGAGTTGCTTCTTGGATTACGCCAAGGTCTCTGATCTGAAGTTCTTCAATCATTGCTCAATCAAATCTTTGAATAACCGCTACTCGGCTGGTTGTTCTGGACCACGCCAACCCGTTACAGGCAGTGAGAACTTACGAACGATACGGTCGGTGAAAGGACCTTGTCTAAGTCTTGCCAGTCTCACTGATTTTTCAGATCTGCTAACTTCAACTCTTGCTCCAACTGGAAGGTCATGTGTTCTTCTGCCATCACACCAAAGCACTCCAGTCCCTGCAGACCGTTCCAAAACTTCAACCGCAAGTAGCGAACGTGGGCTAATAACCATGGGTCTTGAAAAGAGTGCATGCGCAGATAGCGGAACTAACAACATAGCTTCGACACTTGGCCACACCACAGGCCCTCCAGCGCTAAACGCATATGCCGTTGAACCAGTTGGGGTTGCCATGATGACTCCATCACAACCAAAACTAGATAGTGGACGACGATCGATTTCAACAACCACTTCGAGCATTCTCTCGGCAGCGCTCTTCTCAACTGTTGCTTCATTCAGGGCCCAAGTGCGATAAACCTCGTTGCCTGCTACAAGGACTCGAACATCAAGAGTTAGACGTTCCTTGACTAGATAGTCTCTGGCAACGACACGAGCTACAGCATGAGATAGCCCTTCTCGTTCGCTCTCTGCTAGGAAACCGACGTGACCGAGGTTGATTCCCATGAGCGGAGTTGCACTCTCTCGAACAATCTCGGCGGCTTTGAGGATTGTTCCATCGCCACCTAGAACCATTACCAGTTCTAGATTGTTTTCGGGGATATCTGTTCCAAGTTTTTGGACAACACTCAAGAAAGCTGAATCCATGGACTTAGTCGCTAGAAATTCTTCAATCTCAACAACCTGAGCTGGAGTCATTACTGGAATCAGTTTTGCTGCAACCAGTTGCTCAACAGCTTCAATCGTAGACTCAACAGCTTCCAGGCGGCCAGTGTGTGTGACCAGCAAGACATAGCGTTGCTCAGACATACTCAGCCTCCTTCTACTTAGACTCGCTCTTTAGCCAGTTCATCAATTCTGCCAGACCAGTCGATGCTGTGGTTAGTCTCCACAGCACTTAGCCAAACTAGGAATTCAATGTTTCCGTGGGTTCCAGGCAGTGGTGATTTGATAAGACCCTGAATGTTTAGGCCAACAGCCTTGGCTTCGTCTAATACTTGTCTAATCGCACCTGCTCGAAGCCTGTGGTCATTGACGATTCCAGAAGCATCGAGGGATTTCTTACCAACCTCAAACTGAGGTTTGATCAGAAGAACGAAGTTTGCACTAGGGGCCACAGATTTCATCTGAGCCAATACCAAAGTCAATGAAATAAAGCTGAGGTCTGCAACAACCAACTCGATGGTGCTTTGCTCTAGCTTTCGATCCAGTCTCTTACCAACAACTCCCGCGAGAGTCTCAGGAGAAAGCTCCCGAGCGTTGAAGTTCTCAATGTTTATTACAAGTCGGTTATCCAACAATGGTTCAGCCAACTGTGAGTGACCGACATCCAGCGCAATAATCTTGGATGCTCCGTAGCGAAGCAACACATCTGTAAAGCCACCGGTAGAGGCTCCGACATCTAGACAGATTTTCCCGACGACTTCAATCTCAGGGAAAGCATCCAGTGCCGCAGCAAGTTTGTGTCCAGCACGAGATACGTAGTCAATTGCTTCGAGGACAACTAGTTCTGCATTAGGGGTAACGGGTTGAGAAGATTTTCTTGCTTCTCGCCCGTCAATGAATACTCGACCTGATTCAACAAATGATGAAGCTTGGTTACGAGATCTAGCGAGACCTCTATCAACTAAAGCAACGTCTAAACGAACTGAGTTCTCGTCCAATTTATTGCTCAGTCGATTGCTCAGCAGCGGCGTTTAGCTGTGCTTCAAGCTTTTCACGAAGTGCAGAGAAGGCAGCAGGCTGCTCAGCAAGATCTAGGCTTGCGATTCTTTCCAATTCTGTTTCTAGTTCTTCTAACCTGTCGCTCATCTATGCCTTCGTTTCGTATATTGCACTTTGCACATCAAGAAAATGTATGTGCTTTCCTGATTCCCAAATCACTTTTGCTGCTGCTCTAAGCGCTTCGATTGAATAAGGGCTACCTTCAACAACCATAACTTTATCGCCTAGCAGTTCAACGCTAACTTCCCCACACCGCCAGCCACGCTTGGTCTGAACTGGTAAGACATAGTCATTGAGCAAATCGGCGAGCGTCTCCAAAATAAACTTTGGACGTTCATCAACTTGAGCTGCAAGCACATCCTTGCGGCTAGCAATTCCAGTTAGAACCACAGCACTATCAACTCCAGCTCGGTTAGCGCCGAGAATGTCTGTCTCTAAACGATCACCAACGAATAGTGCTGCCGCTTTGTTGAATCGGTTTAGTGCTGTGTAATAAATAGCTGGTTCAGGTTTACCCGCAATCTCAGGAAACTGACCAACTGCAGTATGGACTGCGCTGACCAATGTTCCATTACCTGGAGCAACACCTTTTTCCTGAGGAAGTGTCCAGTCGTTGTTTGTTGCTATCCAAATAGCACCGTTCGCAATTGCATAAGAAGCTTCAGCTAGGTTTCTCCATGAAACATCCGGTGCAAAACCTTGAACGACGGCAGCCGGTTTTTCATCACTGAGATCAACAACAATAAAGCCAGCATCAGCAACAAAAGTTCTAAGACCTTCGCCACCAACAACTAAAACTTTTGATCCAGCAGGAATCTTTGTTGCTAATAGCTCAACTGCAGTAAGTCCTGAAGAGATAACTTCATCGCCAATTGCACGAACGCCGAAACCCGCAAGTTGCTCAGCTATTGTTTCTGGTTTTCTCGAAGAGTTGTTAGTGACGTAACCGACAGAGATGCCTCTAGCCTGAAGTTCCGTTATTGAAGGAACTGCACCAGTGATTGCGTGCTGACCCTCATAGATAACTCCGTCAAGATCGGCTAACAAAAGGTCGTAATGACCCCAGATGGTATTAGCGACCACGACCTGGCCCTCTACTTCGACCCTTTGGTGGACCACCGAAGCCTTTGCCACCGCCTGGCTTGAAGCCACCTCTTGGAGGTGGTCCGCTGTTTCTTTGACCGCCTGTAAATGGTGGACGCTTAGGTCTCTCGTCTGAGCCGGAATCATCAGATTTAGGTCTAGGACGGCTGGAAGGATCCCGAGGTGTCCTAGCTGCGGCATCATGCTGGGATTTTGAAGGCCGCGCCGATCTGGACACCTCGGGAATCTGTATCTCCTCAATCACTGAGAAGACTTCATTCTCGGGGTTGTTGTTCCCGATAAAGTGGGCTTCGGCTCGGTCTGCTAGTTCTGACCAGCGTTTTGCTTCACTTTCTCTGTTCCCAATAATAAGGGTATTTGCATACGCACGGAAGAGATTTGTGGAAAATTCATAAACTTTCGTTGGATCCAATTCCGGAATCTCTAACTCAGCAAGTGCCAGATCTGTCTCATTTAGGTCTAAACGAGCTCCAGACATGGCAATAGCAAGGTTAACCCTTACTGAAGGTTGCAGGGTATTTCTATCCACAGACCTACCCAACTCAAGAGCCTTCTGTGGTCTACCCAGTCCGCGTTCACAGTCAACCATTACAGGTAACTGGTCGTTTGAACCAGAGAGACGGCGGTAGGTAGTCAATTCACGAATCGCTAGACCGTAATCCCCTACCTGGTATGCAGTGATTCCCAGTGTTTCTCTAACAATTGCGATGCGACCAGCTCTCCTGGCAGCAGCTAGCGCATGCAGGTGAGCAAGTTCTGGGTCCTGCTCATGCAGCAGACTGACCATCGCTAAGTGTCTTGCAGTCCATTCTGCATTCTCTGCAGTAAGTGTCTTGAGCTGAACTCTGATGCCGAGGTCAAGGTCCTGATCGGTAATCTCATCAGGAATCATCGGAGACTTTGGTGAATCCTCACGGATAGGTTGTGCCACCCGAGTCTGCCACTCAGGGCGTTCCTCACGAGCTCCGCTTCGGCGCTCTGCGCCAGCAGGTTTCTTTCTGTCATCGCCACCCGCACTGCGGCGGTCTTTTGGTCCTGGCTTATCGTTCATGAGTTCTCCTCTCAAAATCTTAAAACATCTGTTAAATAAAAATGGCCACCCTGTTACCAAGGTGGCCATTTTCTAAATTAAGTCCGGCGGTGTCCTACTCTCCCACGAGGTCCCCCTCGCAGTACCATCGGCGCTGAAGGTCTTAGCTTCCGGGTTCGGAATGTAACCGGGCGTTTCCCCTTCGCTATGGCCGCCGAAACACTATTGAGTTATGTGAATCGTTGACACACAGTAAAGTGTGATCTTTGTTCGATTCCCGACCATACCTCGGGAACCACATAGTGGACGCGTGCAAATAAATGTAATCAAGTTATTGGCTTATTAGTATTGGTCAGCTCCATGAGTCTTTAGTCCTCACTTCCACATCCAACCTATCAACGCAGTAGTCTACTGCGAGCCTCTCGACCGAAGTCATGGAAATCTCATCTTGAAGCAAGCTTCCCGCTTAGATGCTTTCAGCGGTTATCTTTCCCCAACGTAGCTAATCAGCGGTGCTCCTGGCGGAACAACTGACACACCAGAGGTTAGTCCATCCCGGTCCTCTCGTACTAGGGATAGGTCTTCTCAAATTTCCTGCGCGCGCAGAGGATAGAGACCGAACTGTCTCACGACGTTCTAAACCCAGCTCGCGTGCCGCTTTAATGGGCGAACAGCCCAACCCTTGGGACCTACTCCAGCCCCAGGATGCGACGAGCCGACATCGAGGTGCCAAACCATGCCGTCGATATGGACTCTTGGGCAAGATCAGCCTGTTATCCCCGAGGTACCTTTTATCCGTTGAGCGACAGCGCTTCC
>JBEAMR010000028.1:0-13306 GCA_041165845.1 Actinomycetota bacterium
TAATGAATGAAATCGCATCCAAACCAAATCGTAAACAAAACAGACTGGATGAGAAACACACGGTTCAAGAAACCTTCACAAACGCACCAGATACCGATCCATCACTACCAAATAACAGAGACTGGATTAGACAAGCTGTAGCTGGTGCAACGGCTTTAGTTGGAAAACTAAAGACACACGAAGCATATGTATCTGAAGAGAACATCGACGATAAAGGCGTCGACAAGCTAGTCATTACTGCCATCCAAGCATCAGCCGATTGGGCAACTGATCGTGAGCTAAGAAAACAACTACTACTTGCCTCAGCATCTGAACTAGCCAAACGCAGAGGTATCCTCCTGCAACTAATGATGGCCGAAGCCGGCAAGACCGTTGCAGAAGCAGATGCCGAACTCAGTGAAGCCATTGACTTTGCGAATTACTACGCACACTCCATCGCAGAGATAACTAGAACAGAAGAATTAGATGCAGTTGTCTTCGAACCACACAGAGTGGTTGTGGTAACTCCGCCTTGGAACTTCCCAGTTGCCATAGCGGCAGGTGGGGTATTAGCTGCCCTTGCGGCAGGATCCTCAGTAATCATCAAGCCTGCACCGCAGGTGGCTAACTGTGTTCTAGCCATGGTTCAGGCGCTCTGGCAAGCGGGTATACCTAAGGGTGTGCTCCAGATTGCCTTTGTTCCAGACAACGAAATTGGGCTTTCGCTCATTGGGCATAAGGGTGTAGACGCAGTCATCCTTACCGGCTCATACGAGACAGCGAAGTTGTTCAAGAGCGTGAAGCCAGATCTTCAACTAGCAGCTGAGACCAGCGGTAAAAATGCCTTAGTCATCACACCTAGTGCTGATCTAGATATTGCTGCAGGGGATTTGGCGAAGAGTGCATTTGGTCACGCTGGACAGAAATGTTCAGCAGCAAGTCTAGGAATTCTTGTTGGCTCTGTATACAAGAACAAACAGTTCTTAGCTCAACTTGTTGACGCAGTTGAATCAATGAAAGTGGGTTACGGAATACAACCTGAGGCTAGTGTTGGTCCACTGATCGAGGAACCTAGTGAGAAATTACTTAGAGCACTAACCACACTCGATGATGGTGAGACCTGGTTACTAGAACCTAAGCAACTTGATGAAACTGGAAGCCTATGGCGTCCAGGAATCAAGTATGGAGTGAAGCCAGGAAGTTTCTTCCAAACAACAGAGTGCTTTGGTCCAGTATTAGGTCTAGTTAGAGCTAAGAATTTGAAACAGGCTATTGAAATACAAAACAGCACTGATTATGGATTAACTGCAGGCATCCATTCACTCAATACAGCTGAAATCAAAACTTGGTGTGAATCTGTCGATGCGGGTAACCTCTACGTCAATAGAGGAATTACTGGAGCAATCGTTCAGCGTCAACCATTCGGAGGTTTCAAGAGATCAAGTGTTGGCTTCGGTTTGAAAGCCGGCGGGCCAAACTACATTCTGCAATTTGGAACTTTCACAGACAACCAAGAGAAATTTGCTGGTATCAACCAATACCAAATCTATGGTGTGAAGGAAACCATCGCTAAGTATGTTCACTCTGTTGAACTACTAATGGAAAGCAACAGAGATCACTTGTTGCTAGAGATGGCTGCAGCAAGTGATGAGTATTGGACTAACGAACTCTTCAAGGCAACACCAACTTCAGGTGCACTCACCTTCGAAGGTAATTACCACCGCTACCTAATCAACCCTTGCGCTGTTCGCGTGAGCGCAGATGCAACTAAAGCAAAACTTGCCAGAGTTGTTCAAGCACTACTTCTTGCAAATCACAGCAAGCACACCATTTCTATTTCTCCTGATTTCTTAGAAAGGACCTCGCTTACGAAAGAGCAGTTGACCGCTCTAACCGGAGGTGTGAGATGTGTTGTTGAGGAAAATATAGAAACCGTGCCGAGTCGTCTAATTCTGGTCGGTTCAAAAGAAGATCACGTGCTGGAACTTGAGAGCAACCCTGATTTGTTTGTTTATGACCTAGATCACTCAAAGTCGGCAAGAGTGCTGTCTTTGGTGTTCTATCGTGAGCAGTCCATCTCAATTACGCAACACCGTTTTGGCGCACTCCAAAGCGAACTTCAAAACATTCTCTAAGCCAGTAAGGTAAAGCCATGACAACACCAGTTACTAGAACTTATAAAGACCATCTAGGTGTCGAGATCACCTTCTATGTTTGGGCTATCGAGAACCCTAAGGCGATCATTCAGATTGCTCACGGTTTAGGAGAGCACGCTAGAAGATATGACCACTTAGCTGATGCCCTAAACAGAGCCGGATACACAGTCTATGCAGATGACCACAGAGGTCACGGAGTCACCGGTGTCAATCAGATTGCCAACAGTCAGACCAAGAAGATGGGAAACCTCGGAACTGGTGGAATCAAGGCAGCTTTTGAGCAGGTGCATGATTTGACCCAGCTAATTAAGTCAGAGAACCCAGGTAAGAAGTTGGTGCTCTTTGGACACTCTTACGGTTCATTTATCTCACAGAAGCTCATCAATCAGTATTCAACTGAATACGATGCAGCAATCCTCTCTGGTTCATCTCTTCTGGTGCCAGGTGTTCTTGGTGCAGGAGGCTTCAACAAGAAGTGGGATAAGGAACCTAACGCAACTGGTTACGAATGGTTGAGTAGAGATAAGAAGGTTGGCGAGGCGTTTGCTTCAGACCCACTAACTTTCCTAGCTGATGCAGCTAAGGTGATGGGTGTCACCAACGCAATCCAACTGTTCTTCACTCCCAACCGCAAGATTAGAAAAGACCTACCACTGCTTATCCAAGCCGGTAGTGATGACCCAATCGGTGCTGAGCGTGGAAACCAGATGCTCGCTAACACCTACCGAAACAAATCAGGTTTAGAGAACGTCACAGCGATTATTTACCACGACGGTAGACATGAGATGTATAACGAGATCAATAAAGAAGAAGTCATTCACGACTTACTCACCTTTATCAGAGAGAACGTTGGTTAGTCCAAAGGTCTTGAAAGCAAACTCTCTGTTTCAGGGTGACGCTTCATGTATGTAACAACATAAGGACACACTGGCCAGACTTTACCTACGTTGTTCTCTTCAATGTCTTTGAAAGCTTCACGTATCAAGATGGCTGCATAGTTCTTACCCTGATGAGCAGGATCAACCTCTGTGTGAGTGAATTGCAGTTCACCATCAACATCGACGTAGTCAGCGTGACCAATCTTCTCTTCTCCTAGAAACAATTCGTATCTAGATAACGCTGAATTGTGTAATACATGCGGGTCCATACTGTTAATCTCTTTCTGTGCAGAACATTTCTAAGTATCGGGTCATCGAAGGTGACAACCTCTCTGTTCTGAAGTCTATTGCTGAAAACAGCATTCAGCTGATTTATGTTGACCCACCTTTTAACACCGGTCGTGTTCAGAGCCGAGGTAAGTCCAAAACTACTAGAAGTGAAACCGGCAGTCGTATGGGCTTCAAAGGTCAGCGCTACGACATAGTCAAAGAAACCATCCTGAGCTACGACGATGAGTTCGCAGATTATTGGGCATTCCTTGAGCCAAGACTCGAAGAGGCTTGGCGAATACTGAAAGATACAGGGACCCTCTACGTTCACCTTGATTACCGTGAAGCTCACTACGCCAAAGTATTACTTGATGCACTATTCGGTAGAGAGTGTTTCATCAACGAGATCATCTGGGCTTATGACTATGGAGCTAAGGCTCAATCAAGATGGCCAGCAAAGCATGACACCATATTGGTTTATGTGAAAGACCCAGAGAAGTATTACTTCAACAACGAAACAGTTGATCGCGAACCATACATGGCACCTGGCCTAGTCACTAAAGAGAAGGCAGAACGAGGCAAGCTACCGACAGATGTTTGGTGGCACACCATAGTCTCCCCAACCGGTAAAGAGAAGACAGGTTACCCAACCCAGAAACCTCTGGGAATCTTGAGAAGAGTTATTCAAGCAAGTAGCAAAGAAGGCGACACCGTTCTCGACTTCTTTGCAGGCTCTGGAACCACAGGGGCAGCGGCTGCTGAACTAAACAGAAACTTTATTCTGGTTGATAGAAACCCTGAAGCTATAGCGGTAATGAAGGAGCGCTTTGCTTCCTATGACGTTTCTTTCGAATCTCACTCTTAGATTCCAAACCAACTGCAAACACAATCAAAGTTGTCACAACAGTCAGAATAAATGCGATTGCTAGCGCCATTCCATAGTTATCTCCACCTGGTCTCGAAATTAGCGAGAACATTAACATCGGAATAGTTGATTGATCACCAAAGGCAAGCAAGCTTGCTGCTCCAAATTCGCCAAGAGAAACAAGAGCACTAAACGCAATTGCAGTTTTAAGGACTGGCCCAACTGCTTTGATGTCTATCCTCCAGAAGATAGACCACGAACTTGCTCCATCAGTCATTGCCTGTTCACGACTAGAGTGATCAACTGCTACTAGCGACGGATATAGAACTCTAATCACCATCGGAATCGCTAACACTGATTGAGCTAGTGGAACAAGAATCCAGTTGCTTCGAAGCCAAGCCAGCTCTCCAGTGAGTGTTAGTAAGTAACCGAAACCAACAACAACTGCAGAGACACCGATAGGCAAAAGGAATATCCCATCCAGCAGAACACCGGTGGAATCTGTTCTCTTCACTCCCCTAAGGTGTCTTCTTGTGTGTTCAGCTAATAGGTAACTAACTAGTCCACCGAGAACAACTGAGATGAGGCTTGCAAGAACTAAGTTGCGAATGCTGTTCACACTCGCATCAAAAAATGTGATGTTCAGGAGATCTCTAGAACCACGAGTTTGTAAAAGCAAAAAGTTGCTAAACCCAAATCGACCAGCGCTATCAACGAACGCTCGGATTAGAACTAAGAACATCGGTAGAAATACAAACACCCCCATAGTCAGAAATACAAAAACCTGTATTGGTTTGTCTCTGCTATCTACGCTTCTGAGTTTTAGGTTGTATGAAGGTTCAAAGCTAAGCGGATTGCTTCCACCCCATCGGCTAGCTGTGAAAGCCAGCATTGAGAAGACTATTTGTAATAGCGCCAGCAGCGTCCCTTGCTGGAGATCAAGTCTCTGCAACACAGCAGTAGAGATGGCAGTCTCTAAGGTATTCACCTGGCCACCACCGAGACTAAGAACTATTCCATAGGAAGAAGCACAATACAAAACAATCAAAGCACTTGAGGCCCTAATTGAAACCCAGAGCTGAGGAAGAGAGATCTTGAAAAAGATGCGCAGCCTGCCAGCTCCTGCGACTTCAGCTGCCTCTTCGGAGAGAGCATCAAGTAGTTGCCACTGCGAACCAACAGTTCTAACTACTACCGCGTAGTTGGAGAACACATTGGCAAGGATGATGGCAAGGATTGGATCCAGCCCACCAAATAAAGATCCAAACTGAATAATTGCAATAGCAACAACCAGCGAGGGCAACATAAAAGGAACCGAGATCAAAGCCCTAATTGCCGAAGCAAACCTAAAGGTCTTTCGATAGAGAAGGTATGCACCAGGAATACCTAAAACAACGCAAATCAACGTTGATAGTAAGGCTTGCCAAACAGTGAACCACAGCACTGGCCACACTGTCTGAACATTTGAGCCAAACCCAGAAGATAAACCGGCAGCAAAGACCCTAACTACTGGCCAATAGAACAGCACGGCCATGAAGGCAATAGGTATTGCCCAGAGGCTTAGTCGCCTAAGGAGCAACTTCAAACACCCAATTAAAATCCGCCAACCATTTCTCGCGGTTAGCATCAACATCCAGATCTTCACCAATAATGCTGATGGCAGCAGGTGCTCTCTTACTCCAAGATTCAGGTAACTTTATTCCTTCAATTACCGGATAGACATACATCGCCCCAGGTAAAGACTCTTGGAAATACATTCCCCGCATGAACTGAATCAAATCTCTAGCCGCTTGAGGATTAGCTGCATTCTTTAGAACGCCTGCATACTCTGTTTGGCGATAGCAATCAGTTAGTAGTGCTTGAGTTTTGGCATTACCCTGTTCATCGACTTCATCTGCTGGTGATGAAGAGTATGAAAGAACAATCGGGTATTTACCTTTACCTGAAGAACCACTGAAGTCTGTGTAGTAAGCATCTTCCCAACTTGCAGCAACTTTCACGTCGTTATCACGAAGTTCCAACCACCAGCTAACTGTTGGTGGAATAACACCAGCGGTCATTGGCGGGAACCCTGCGTAAGTGGAAACTAGAAAAGCTAGGCCAGTTGAAGAAGTGTTCGGGTTTTCAATCACAGTAAGACCCTTGTATTCCTTTTTAGTTAGATCTCTCCAGCTAGCAGGAATAGCAAGGTTATTAGTTCTGAAGTATTCGAGATCAATGTTGAAACAAACATCAGCAAAGTCAATTGGAGTCAATTCACCATCGATGATGTTGTTCTTAGTAGCAACCGGAGCAAAAGTGTTGTCGATACCAAAGACAACATCAGCAAGAGGTTCATCTTTGGTAAGAACAAGTTTGTTGGTCATAGCGCCAGCGTCACCTGCTCTAACAATCTTGAGATCATATTTGAACGTTTCTTCGTAGGATGAAATCAAATCATCACTCATTACGAATGAATCATGTGCGATGAGCGTTACTGATTTAGGTTTTGTCTCAGATGAACAACTACTAACTGTGACAACGGTTAGCAGGGCTAATAGGGATGCAATAGTGCGTTTCATGTTTTCCTTCCTACGCTGGCATTACCCAGTTCAGGTTTGACGGTTTAGAGCTTTAGCTCCCTCTCAGTCCGGTTCACCGGACTCCCGTGTAGTTAAAGATTACGCCCTCAACCAGTCGAATAACTCATTGAAGGCGTAAGCAGTTTTGTTTAGTGACCAGCTGCTGCAGCTTCAGCCTTCTCCTGAACGCCAGACTTAGTTCTAAGCGCTAGCTCCCTTATAAACAGTGAAATTACGAAGCCAAGAACAATTACCAGAGTTGCTGAAACGAATACGTTACCGGCTGACTCTGCGAAACCCTGTTTGACTGGGTCGCCAAGCTCTGGGCTTGCGGTAGTGAGGAATGAGGAGTCAGTTAGCAATCTTCCGCCTAGTTCCTGAGGTGACTGCGGGAAGCCCTGGTTACCAGGCAGTGAGGAGAGGTCGGGGTTGGCAGCTTTTGCTTGGGCAATCTTCTCCCAGATTGCAGGAACACGATCGGTCATGTTGTTGAACAGGATAGATAGGAAGACGGCGACACCTAGGGTTCCACCCATCTGTCTGAAGAAGGTGGCGGATGATGTTGCAACACCAATGTCCTTAGCTTCAACAGCATTTTGTGAAGCAATAGTTAGTGTCTGCATCATCTGACCTAGACCTAGACCCATCACCACCATTCCAATGGTGATCTGCCATATAGCCCAGTCTGCACTGAGGTTTGCTAGGTAGACATATGAGATTGCCATAAGCGCTGTTCCAAGAACCATGAAAATCTTGTATTTGCCGGTTGCTGAGGTGATTCTTCCGCTAACGATAGACGAAGTCATTAGACCCATAACCATAGGAATCATTAGGTAACCAGATTCGGTAGGTGTCGCACCGTAAACAATTTGTAGTACTAATGGAAGTGAAATCATTCCACCGAACATTCCAATACCAACAACAACTCCTAGAAGAGTTGTGAGTGAGAAAGTTCTTGACTTGAACAGCGAAAGTGGAAGTATTGCGTCATCGCCCATTCTTCTTTCAATCAAAATAAAAGCTGCAATACCAAGAGCTCCAACAATATATGAAGTGACTGAATTGAATGAAGTCCAACCCCACTCTCTACCCTGTTCAGCAACAATCAGAATTGGGACTACACCGATGATGATTGTGACCACACCCCACCAGTCAATAACTTTTGACTTAGCTTCGTGATGTGGGATGTGGAGGAATGAAAGAACTAGGAATAGTGCAATCAAACCGATAGGTAGGTTCATTAGGAAGATCCAACGCCACCCAGTAATTCCAAAGATGTTATCGACACCTGCAAAGAGTCCACCAATCAGTGGTCCAAGAACAGAAGAGGTTCCAAAGACCGCAAGGAACATACCTTGATACTTTGCTCTATCTCTAGGCGGGACGATGTCAGCAAGAATTGTTAGAGCAAGTGCAAACAAACCACCAGCACCAACACCCTGGATTGCTCTGTATGCAGCCAACTCATACATCGAGTTAGCAAAACCAGAAATTACAGAACCGACAATGAAGATTGAGATTGCTGTGATGAACAAATATCTTCTACCAAAGATGTCACCCAGCTTTCCGTAAATAGGTGTTGCAATGGTTGAAGTGATTAGGTAAGCAGTTGTTACCCAAGCCTGAGCTGATAAACCATTTAGGTCATCAGCAATAGTTCTCATTGCAGTTCCAACTACGCTCTGATCCAAAGCAGACAGGAACATACCTGCCATTAGACCGAACAGAACAAACATGATTTGTCTGTGAGTCATGACTCCAGTTTTAGCCGACTCAGCTGCTGCCGCTTTACGATCTGCACGCGCCAATGCGTTCTCTTTTCTAATAGTGAAAGTTAGACTTTAGAAATGTCCAGTGGAACTAAGAAACGATTGATATCGACGATTCTTCTAACGTCTGTTTTGTTTCCCTCGGTAACTAATTTTACACCTGCCCAAGCAACAAGCCTTGCTCGGCAATCAACAACTGATCCAGAGTCAAGATGGGTCCTAGTAAACAAGCAAAACCCATTAAATCCAATCGATTACGTGCCAAAAGACCTAGTGGCACCGCAGTTTCCAGCCTTAAACGCAAACCCTTACGGTAGAAAGCTAAGAAAAGAAGCCTCTTCAGCCGCATACAAACTAGCCATGTCCATGAAATCAGAGGGTGCAGGCAGTCTGATTATCCAGAGCGCATACCGCTCTTATGCTGAACAGAAGACAATTCACGCCCGGCAGGTAGAGAAATATGGCCTAAAAGCAGGTGAAGCACTAGCTGCTAGACCTGGTTACTCAGAACATCAGACCGGCTGGGCTATGGATGTTTCAGCTAGGGGACAGGGCTGCCAGATCAGGGTCTGCTTTGGCCAAACCAAGGCTGGTCGCTGGTTATCGGAGAATGCATGGAGATTTGGCTTCATAATCAGGTACCCAAGCGAAGCAACTAAGGTAACGGGCTATCAGTATGAGCCTTGGCACCTGAGATATGTTGGTCAGGGTCTAGCGATGGTCATGCACGATGACAGGGTCAGAGTGCTAGAGAAGTTCCTTCGTTACCCATCAGCACCTAACTACTGATAACTCAACTAACCTTTAACCATGGCCAACTCAGTGAATAGAAAACCTACCTACGCCTTCTTAGGTCCAGTGGGTACCTTTACTGAGCTTGCCCTTGCTCAGGTCAAAGAGGCTAAGAATGCCAGGAGCATCCCGGTTTCAACTGTTACCGAAGCTATTGAGGCGGTTCTAAGCGGTAAAGCTACTCGTGCCATCGTCCCAGTTGAGAACTCAATCGAAGGTGGAGTTTCAGCAACCCTTGATGCTCTGGCTAATACGACTGACATCAGAATCTTCGGTGAGTATTTAGTTCCAGTGACATTCAACCTCGTTGCAAAGCCAGGCACAAAGCTAGCTGATGTAAAGGTCATCTCCACTCACCCAACTGCTTATGCACAGTGCAGAGGATATCTAGCTGAGCACCTACCTAAGCACACTCACATTCCATCAACCTCAACCGCAGCAGCTGCAGTTGGTCTGCTAGAAACAACAGCTGTTGCTGATGCTGCGATTGCAGCTAAGAGCATCACCGCTCACTACAAGCTCACGGTGCTTGCGAAGAACATTGGTGATAACAAGAACGCACAAACTAGATTCATTGAAATCGGACTTCCTGCTAAACCAACAACAAGAACCGGTAAAGATAAAACTTCAGTAATTGTTGAACTTCCAACTGATCGCCCAGGCGCCCTTCTAGAAATGTTGGAACAGTTTGCAGCTCGTGGAGTTAACCTCTCTCGAATTGAATCAAGACCGGTTGGTGATCAGCTAGGTAGATACAGATTCAACATCGATGCACAAGGCCACATCGACGATGAAGCAGTTGCCGAAGCACTAAAGGGTTTGCACCGTTTCAGCCCGAACGTAATCTTCTTAGGTTCATATCCTCGTGCTGATAAGCAGAAGAGTGAGCACCTAGGTAATAACTCAAACAAAGAATTCGCAACAGCCGACTCATGGCTAAACAAGTTGCGCTCTGGACGCTAAAGGAAGTAACAACAAGATGATTGACGCCAACCTGCTCAGAGACAACCCTGACGCCATCAAAGCATCTCAGCGTGCTCGCGGTGGAAGTGAAGCTCTAGTTGATGATGCTCTTGCTGCTGACATCTCTTGGCGTAAAGCTCTCTCTGATTTTGAAAACCTCAGAGCAGCGCAAAACGCTAAAGCAAAACTTGTTGCAGGTGCTAATAAAGATTCAAGAGCAGCACTTATCGAAGAAGGCAAAGCTCTAGCTGTTCAGGTTAAAGCTGCTGAGCAAAGCGCGGCTGATGCTCAAGTAAAACTAGATGAAATTATTTGGCAGATCGAGAACGTAGTTATCGATGGTGTTCCTGCAGGTGGCGAAGATGACTACATCGTTATTCGCGAAGAGGGAACTAAACCTAGTTTCAACTTTGAACTACGAGACCACGTTTCTCTTGGTGAAAACCTAGACATCATTGATATTGAAAGAGGAGCAAAGATCTCAGGATCTAGGTTCTATTTCCTTAAGGGTTGGGGAGCAAGACTAGAGCTAGCTCTGATGAACATGGCTCTAGATCAAGCCGCTCAGGCTGGTTTCACTGCTCTCATTACTCCTACCCTGGTTCGACCATCGGTTATGGCTGGAACTGGTTTCCTTGGTTCTCACTCGGATGAGATCTACTACCTACCTGCAGATGACCTATACCTAACTGGAACAAGTGAAGTTGCTCTTGCTGGATATCACAGTGACGAGATCATTGACCTAAGTGAAGGACCACTGCGTTACGCAGGTTGGTCAACTTGTTACCGACGTGAAGCAGGTAGTGGTGGAAAAGATACTCGAGGAATTCTTCGAGTGCACCAGTTCAACAAACTTGAAATGTTCTCATACATCAAACCCGAAGACTCAGAAGCTGAGCACGCAAAGCTTCTTGCTTGGCAGGAAGAGATGTTGAAGAAGTGTGAACTTCCTTATCGTGTAATCGATACAGCAGCAGGTGATCTTGGTGCGTCAGCTGCAAGAAAGTTTGATGCCGAAGCTTGGGTTCCTTCACAAGAAACATATCGTGAACTAACTTCAACTTCTAACTGCACAACATATCAAGCTAGAAGACTAAACGTTCGATACAGAAAAGAAGACGGTAAGACTGCAACAGCTGCAACTCTTAACGGAACACTTGCAACAACTCGTTGGTTAGTTGCGATTCTAGAAAACCACCAGCAAGAAGATGGTTCGGTTCGTATTCCTGTTGCTCTTCGCCCATACCTCGGTGGAACTGAATTCATAACGGCTAAGAAGAACTAACTTGAGTCTCGAGAATCCCTGGCTGATAGCCATCGACATCGATGGCACACTCGTGCACGACGATGGCTTTCTATCTCCTGTTGTAATCAGAGAAGTTCAAAGAGTTAGAGAACTTGGTCACCACGTAATCGTTGCAACCGGTCGTGCAGCTGCCAATGCAATTCCTGTTGTTCGAGATGTTGGTATTGAATATGGACACGTAGTCTGTTCCAACGGTGCAGTAACAGTTGAAGTTGATTCATCAGCTCGTGAAGGATATGTTGTTCGCGAAGTAATTGGTTTTGATCCAAAGCCAGTTCTATCTCAACTAATTGAAAAGCTTCCTGAAGCACACTTTGCTGTTGAAGACATCGATGGCACATATCGTTTTCACAAGCCATTCCCTGCATATGCTTTGGGAAGTAAAAATATTGAGACTCCTTTAGATCAACTAATGCATGGTGAAGTTAGCCGCGTGGTTGTTCTCTCTCCAGAACAAGATGTTAATGACTTCTTAGCTGTTGTTGAAGAAGTTGGATTGCACTCAGTTTCTTACGCGATTGGATACACCGCCTGGTTAGATATTTCCCCTCAGGGAGTTTCTAAAGCTAGTGCTCTAGAGCAGAGAAGAAAAGCTCTAAATGTTCCAACCGATCGGGTCATATGTATTGGCGATGGCCGCAACGATATAAGCATGTTTGAATGGGCCAACTCAGGTGGTGGATACTCCTTCGCCATGGGCCAGGGGCCAGATGAAGTCAAGGCTGCAGCCACAATGGTCACTTCAAGCGTGGAAGAAGATGGCGTAGCCAAGGTGCTTTCAGGGCTGGAAGGCATCATTTATAGCCACGACTAGACTCTCAGGCTAAATGCAGGTAAAAACTGTATTTTTAGTACGCACGAGAATTAGTTAGACTATTCAACGGAGGTCTGTCCGAGCGGCCGAAGGAGTTAGTCTTGAAAACTAATGAACTGAAAGGTTCCGTGGGTTCGAATCCCACGGCCTCCGCCAGTTTTCTAATATAGAGTTCGTGCCAACTCGAAAAGGGGCAACGACTTGTCAGAGCAAAAGAAGTCAAAAAGAGCAGAGCGCGCAATAGCTCGCCACGGTGATGTGCACGCCACCTCTAGATTCAGCACCCTGTTTGGGATTTTAGGTAGAGCACTGGTAGTTGTTCTGGTCTCAACTCTTACCGTTACAGGCATCTCTGCTTATCAGCTATCCCAGGAGATGAGCCGTAATGCTCTTCACGTCACCTCATTAAACGGTGATAAGAGAGTAATTCCGCCACTAGATGGGCCACTAAATCTTTTGCTAGTAGGTAGCGATACTCGTCAGGGTGCAGGTAACTCTGCTTTTGGTGACATATCGTCAAACCTTGCAGACGTGATCATCCTCTTGCACATAGCCGAAGACCGTAAAAGCGCAGTTGGTCTGAGCTTCCAAAGAGATCTTTTAGTTCCATGGCCAGCATGTCCAAGCACCACAGGCGGTCCTGGTTACTACGCGCAGAGCCTTGGTCAGATCAACGCAACAATTGCTAACGGTGGTGCAGGTTGCACCCTGCTAACTGTTGAACAACTAACCGGACTAGATATTCCATTCCTAGCAATGGTTGACTTCAACGGAGTTATTGAACTTTCTAATGCCGTTGGTGGTGTTGAGGTTTGTGTCGCTGAGGAGATTAACGACCCATACACAAACACCTACCTCACTAAGGGACTTCACAAGCTTCAGGGTCTTCAGGCACTTCAGTTCCTCAGAACCCGTCACGGTGTTGGCGATGGCTCAGACCTTTCAAGAATTAG
>JBEAMR010000029.1:0-3891 GCA_041165845.1 Actinomycetota bacterium
GCTTTGATCTCTGTCGGTATAGGTAACTCATATGGCCATCCAACTAGGCGTGCTCTGGAAATGCTTGAGGTAGCAGGAGCTCAGGTGTTTAGAACTGACCAGTCTGGAGCAATTGGCGTTACTGAGGGCGAGAACGGCTTAGCCATTTCTGTCTCAGGCAGAAGTTAGGCTTTACAGGTGAGTCCAGCGAGAGTAGTGCCTTGGCGAGCTATAACTGTAGCTCCGGTGATTCTCGTATCCGGACCTCAAGAGTTCTTTGCAGATAGAGCGGTAAAGACCATTAGAGATGGTCTCAGAACTAAGAATGAAAATCTTGAGGTAGTTGATATTGACGCTGCTGAATATGCTCCAGCGCAGATCTTTGATCTAGCTAGCGCTGGTTTATTTGGTGATTCAAAGTTAGTTGTCATTTCAGGCGCAGAACGTTGTTCAGATGCTTTGATTACCGATGTGATTGAATACCTCTCTCAACCAGCAGAAGATGCTGTTGTAATTATCAAACACAGCGGTAAAAGTGTTAGAGGCAAGAAGATGCTTGAGGCAATTCGAGCATCCGACATTGCGGTTGAGGGAACCTGTCTCGAAGTGACTAAGGAAGCTGAACGTCTTTCTTTTGTTGAAGCTGAGTTCATTTCTAAAGGTAGAAAGATACAGCGCCAGGCAGCTCAGGCTCTTATAGAGATCTTTGGTAAAGACTTTGAGGAACTGGCTGCTGCCTGCTCTCAACTGCAGAACGATGACTCAGGGGATGTCACAGTTGAACTGGTGGAGAAGTATTTCGGGGGAAGGCTAGAAACTGATGGTTTCAAGATCGCTGACTCAGCTTTTGATGGCAGAAGTGCCGAATCCCTTTTACTGCTTAGGCACAGCCTTGACCAGGGCATTGCTGGCGTTCTGATCATCTCGGCAATTGAGAAGAAGATTAGACAGATTGCGAACATCAGCGGTAACCCAAAGGCGACTGCTGCAGGATTGGGTATGCCGGACTGGGTATTTGAAAAGACCAGAAGGCTAGCGGCTGGTTGGAACGAAGATTCAATTGCTAGAGTCATTCATGCTTTGGCTGACACAGATTTTGCAATCAAAGGTGGAGAAGCAGATTCAGCTTTCGCTCTGGAAAGACTCGTTTCACTGGTGGCTAATAAAGGTAGAAGTTGACTAGGAGACAGAAACGCTCAGCTCTAGCACTTCTAGCTTTGATATTTATTTCGCTCGTGCTCAGGCCACCGATTGGTTCGATGGGGCCATTAGTCGACGAACTTCAAGAAGTTGAAGGCTTCTCTCTGTTCCAAGTCGGATTATTGACTTCTCTACCGGTTGTCTGCTTCGGTATTGGGGCGTTCGCTGGTCCTGCATTGGTAAAGAAGCTCACTCTCAACCGAGCCATGATGTGGGTGTTAGTTGCACTGTTGATCGCAATGGTTCTTCGTTCGTTTGGCGGATTCATTCCGCTGATCTCTTTCACGTTGGTAATCGGATTAGCAATTGCGATTGGTAATGTGCTCATTCCAACCATTGTTCGTGAACAGTTTCCTGACAAGCTTGCTCTTGTTACTGGCCTATATGTGACTCTGCTTGCTATCTCTGCAAGCCTTTCAGCAGCAATTGCGGTTCCAACCTCAGAACTACTTGGTGGTTGGCGAATGGCTTTGGCAATTTGGTTGATTCCAACAGCGTTGGCGATTATTTTCTGGGCCCCCGTCTCAAAGGTTTCGGTTCACTCAGAAGTAACAACTCAAGCTACTCATGCCGAAGAACGTCGAGCAGTTCTTGTTTCACCTCTGGCATGGGCAATTGTTGCTTTCTTTGGTTTACAGTCAGCAGGGTTCTACGCAATTTTGAACTGGCTACCGTCTCTTCTTATTGATGGTGGATTCTCTGCATTGGAAGCAGGTTCTTTACTCGGCCTTTGCACATCAATTGGAGTCCCAACTGGCTTTTTGATCTCCATGGTGATCAACAAGTTCAAAAGCCTGTCCCTAATCTCTGTGATTGTCTCGATCTTTACCTTGGCTGGAGTAGTAATTCTTTTAGTCGCTCCCGAGCAGGCAGTTCTTGCTTGTGTGATTACTGGATTTGGTTTTGCAACAACCTTCCCTCTTTCCCTTACCCTTGTCGGGTCTAGAGCTAGTACTTCAACGCAGACAACCCAGCTCTCAGCTCTTGCTCAAGGTTGGGGATACCTCATTGCGGCAATTGGAGCCTTTGCCTTTGGATACCTAAAAGATGTAACAGGGGACTGGCACGTCTCGCTCTTGGTGCTTATCGGAATCACCTTCATGCAGATTATTGCCGGGGCATTTGCTGGTAAAGATCAGAAGATAGCTGCCCGTTAAATAACTAAAGGCCCACCGAAGCGGGCCTTTAGAGAACTTTTATCTTTAGATTGAAGAGACCTTCTTGGCGATAGCTGACTTCTTGTTAGCTGCCTGGTTCTTATGGATTACTCCCTTAGAAACAGCCTTGTCTAGCTTCTTGGTAGCAACCTTGAGCGCCTCTGCTGCCTTTGCCTTGTCTCCGGTAGCTGCTGCTTCGCGAGCAGCACGAACTGCTGTCTTCACTTCGCTGCGAACTGCCTTGTTACGGTCGGCTGCCTTCTGGTTGGTGCCGATTCGCTTGATCTGCGACTTAATATTTGCCATGTTTCACTTTCTTAGGTGTCTGCCCGCAAGGCGGGACAAACTGGAAAACGTTTGATTTGGATTGATTAGATGGAGACACTCATCTGAATCCAGACAAGACTACCAGCGTTTAGTAGATTCAGGCAACCCATTTTGGCTGGAATAGGTGCCTTGTTCTCAGTGATTATGCGACAATAGAGCGTAGGCAATCGCCTTGCTTTCAGTCTTTTCAGGTCAATCAAGAGGTTATCTTTGTCGCCACGAGCAAAATCAGCGCTTGAGCCCGCTAAGACCAACCCTGACTTCATTCGCAATTTCTGCATAATTGCGCACATTGACCACGGTAAATCAACTCTTGCCGACCGCATGCTTCAGCTAACCGGTGTCGTCGATGACCGTTCGATGAGGGCTCAGTATCTAGACCGTATGGACATCGAGCGCGAGCGAGGTATCACCATTAAGTCTCAGGCTGTCCGTATGCCTTGGGAATATGAGAAGCAGACCTATGCACTAAACATGATCGATACTCCGGGTCACGTTGACTTCACCTACGAAGTTTCTAGATCACTAGCAGCCTGTGAAGGTGCAGTGCTTTTGGTTGACGCTGCACAGGGTATTGAAGCTCAGACACTAGCTAACTTGTATTTGGCTATGGAGAATGACCTGATGATCATTCCTGTTCTAAACAAGATTGATCTTCCTGCAGCGCAGCCTGAGAAGTATGCGGAAGAGCTGGCAAACCTTATTGGTGGTAACCCTGAGGACTGTCTTCGTGTTTCCGGTAAGACCGGTGTCGGTGTTGATGCACTTCTAGACAAGATTGTTGAAATGGTTCCTCATCCAGTGGGAGATCCAAATGCTCCAGCGAGAGCAATGATCTTTGACTCTGTATATGACTCCTATAGAGGTGTTGTTACCTACGTTCGTATGGTTGATGGTTCTCTTACCAACCGTGAAAAGATCACGATGATGTCTACCAAGGCAGTTCACGAACTTCTAGAGATTGGTGTTTCATCTCCAGAACCTGAGCCAACTAAGGGTCTTGGTGTTGGTGAAGTGGGATACCTAATTACCGGTGTGAAAGATGTCAGACAGTCCAAGGTTGGTGACACTGTCACGACTTCTATGAAGCCTGCAACGGTTGCACTTAAGGGATACTCAGAACCTAAGCCAATGGTGTTCTCAGGTCTTTACCCAATTGATGGTTCAGACTATCCAAACCTTCGTGAAGCGCTGGACAAGTTGAAGCTAAGCGATGCTTCTTTGGTTT
>JBEAMR010000030.1:0-2879 GCA_041165845.1 Actinomycetota bacterium
GTTACACCCTCGCTGACAGATGTGTTTCTGGAATAACTGCCAATGTCGAAAAGATGAGAGCTGACGTTGAGAGATCTATCGGGTTGGTAACAGCACTATCTCCAATACTTGGCTATGAGAACGCAACACTGGTTGCTCAGACTGCTCAAGCAGAAAACAGCACTGTGAAAGAAGTTGTGCTGAAGTTAGGATTGATGACTGATGCAGAGTTCAACAGGATTCTTGGTGATGTTGACAAATTGGTTAGACCAAATATTGAGAAGTAGTTCTAACTACTCGTATCTCTTGTAATCTTCACGTTTCTGTTTACGGGCAATCAGCACGCCAGTGACAACACTGCCCAGCACAATAAAGCCAATACCGATAAATAGTCCCTCAAGTGCTCCCACTGATGATTGCTTCACTGAGAGTGGCTCTTGATCAGCTGGGCTAATTACAGTTCCGTTGGCATCAACACAATAGTTGCCAGGTGTCTCAGTCTGATAGTTGGTGTCATTGACCACCGTGATTAGGAAATCACCGGTTGCGATGTGCCCATCGTCTGAGGCTGTCTTGTAAAGGATCTTGTATTCACCAGCTTTAGCGATATCAACCGTTGTGGTTAGTTCAGTGCCCACGATTTCAGCACAGGCAGCACCTAACTGCTCGCCAGTTGCCGCATCAGCGATCGCAATTAGGTTGCCTTCCCCAAAACCTAGGTCTAGAGGCTCTTCACTGAAGCTAAGTGTGATTGGGATAAGACCTGCTTGAACTGTTTCCCCGCCAGCTGGAAAAGTCTCAATTAGTTCGTTGTGAGCCAGTGCTGGGGTTGTTGAAAGCAGAAATAGTCCTGAAGTGGCTAGAAATAGGCTGATTTTGGTAGAAATCTTCATGCTCTAAGTCTAATTAGGAGGAGCAGTCTAAAATTGGATTACAGCGTTCGGAGACCAGATGTCAGATTCAAACTCACCTATCAAGCACCTCAAGGCAATTGCCATCGGTGCCGGTACCGGTCTACTCATCCTGGTCCTAATTATTGGTGGTTTTACTCTTTCTGCACCAGCTAAACCTGCCGCCACAACTCCTTCTGTTACTCCGACCGAGACTCCAGCAACTACTCCAACAGAAGAGGGAAGAAACTGCTCAGTGGCAGAACTTGCCTCGGACAAGTTGCTTCAAGGCCTTCAAGCTCAGGTGTTAAACCCTGCTACCAACGAAGTGCTCTTCGACTACCTAGGTGATTCACCGGTTAGAACCGCTTCTGTTATGAAACTTTTGACAGCTGCTGCTGCACTTCAGGTCTTGGGGCCTAACTTCAGAGTCCAAACCAAGGTTTACGCAGATTTAGATGTTCCTGGCCAGATTGTTATTATCGGTGCAGGTGACCCAACTCTTTCAAGAGTAAGAGTTGGTGTTCAGTCGGTTTACAAGGACGCCCCAAAGATTGCAGACCTCGCTGTTCAAATTAACGCTTGGGCAAGAGCAACTCCGATTACCAACATCGTTCTTGACTCCTCATACTTTGCCGGCCCCACCTGGGACGAAGCGGTTGATGATGCAGAGAGAACCCTTGGCTACCAATCTCACGTAACCGCATTGCAGGTTGATGGGGATAGAGACAACCCAACCAAGGAGACCTCACCGAGAAGCGCCGATCCGGTCAACAGAGTCGGAGTTGCGCTAAAGAAGGCGATTGGACCGCTTGCAACAAATGCCACTCTCACCAACGGTGTTGCTGGAAGCAATTTGCTACAAATTGCTGATGTTAGATCACAACCAATCAGCAAGTGGATTACCCACATGCTGCAGGTAAGTGATAACACTGAAGCTGAATTCTTAGCAAGACTGGTATCTAAACAACTAGGGTTTGACGGTTCATTGGCATCGGTAGGTGACGCTCTCAAATCAGCGCTTACCAGTGCAGGTATTGCATACAACACCGAGACAGGCTCTTTCCCAGCCGACCTAGTGCTTTTGGATGGCTCAGGTGAAAATGAGAACAACCTAGTGTCCCCGGCTTATGTGAATGCTCTACTCAAGAAAGTGCTAAACCGTGAGGGTAACTTCGGAGTTATCTATCAAGGTCTTCCAATATCAGGAGAATCAGGTTCGCTTGCTAATCGATTCAAAGGTGACAACATCGATGCAGCCGGGCACATCTTTGCGAAGACTGGTTGGACTAGAACTTCTTACTCACTTGCTGGAATCATCAAAGCCAAAGATGGAACAGATTTGATCTTCAGTATCTTCACCGTCGGCGATCTTCCCGACACTACCAAGCAGGCAATCGATAACCTTGCTACAGGCTTCTATCGCTGTGGTGACAAACTCTCCTCAGAAACAACACCAACCAACTAAGAGAAGGTAGCAATGACGCTAACCGAGAGCGAACTACTCGCTAAAGTTCCAACTCAGCTATACATCGCAGGTAAGTGGGTTTCCGGTAACGGTGAAGGTGCTATTGCTGTTGAGGATCCGGCCACCGGTAAAACTCTGCTAGAGATAGCTAATGCCAATGCTGAAGATGGTCTAGCTGCACTAACGGCTGCAGATGAGGCTTCTTCATCCTGGGCCAAGGTTTCACCTCGCGAGAGAAGCGAGATTCTCCGCAGAGCATTTGAGATCATCAAGGCTAGAAGCGAAGAATTTGCAACATTGATAAGCCTAGAGATGGGTAAACCGATTGCTGAGGCGAGAGGTGAGGTTACCTACGGTAATGAGTTCCTACGTTGGTTCTCAGAAGAAGCAGTTCGTATCTCAGGTAGATATGGTTCTTCCCCTGAGGGCACCGGAAGAATGCTGGTAACCCAACGTCCAGTTGGCCCTGCCTTTGCTATTACGCCTTGGAACTTCCCACTAGCTATGGCAACCAGAAAGATTGGACCAGCAATCGCTGCTGG
>JBEAMR010000031.1:0-12086 GCA_041165845.1 Actinomycetota bacterium
GCTTGACCTAGATCTTCTAGAACTGTTGCTCCTGAAACCTTTTCAGAATCAATAATGATTTCTGTTGCCGGGATTCTTCCGAAACTGACAAACCTATAGTTCGGCTTACCTGATTCATCAACAATCCAGTCAACGCCTCCTGCTGTGACACAAGGGAGTTCACTCACCATTACTGGCTCAAGCCCACAGCGCAAGGTAATGGCAACAGGGGAACCCCAGGCAGCTGTGCTCTGTGAGTTGGTTGATCGCTTAGTAAGGGTGCTGGTTTCCTGAGGTAGACGGACAATAACCTCAGCACAGTTAGGATTATTGGCATCATCAGCTGGGGTAATAACCACTGTTGCAGCACAACCTGTCAGAACAGGGGCACAGAGCAACAGAATTACTGACCTAATTAGAAACTTCATCATAAACAGGCTACCTTTGAGATGTGAGTCAAGAGAGCACTTTAGCCAATCTCGGGGAATCAGAGTCCCTAAAGAGAACCATCGGCAGGCTAATCCAAGGTAAATACACCCTTGTTGGTCCTGGCGATGATTCTGCTGTTGTCAGTTCTCCAGACAGCAGATTTGTCGTGACCACAGACACCATGATCGAAGATCACGACTTCAGGCTGGATTGGTCAACAGGATTTGACCTTGGCTATAAAGCCATTGCCACCAACGTCTCTGATGTTGCAGCGATGGGTGCTAAGCCAACTGCCTTAGTAGTTGCTATTGCTCTTCCTGGTTCAACTGACATTTCTTGGCTAGAAGCTTTTGCTGATGGTTTGAATTCAGCGATAAATGAACTTGCACCAGATGCGGAAGTTGTTGGTGGAGATATAGCTAACAGCGAGAAAGTATTTATCTCTGTCACAGCTCACGGGAATCTGGAAGGTAGAGATCCGGTTCTGAGATCTGGAGCTAAACCAGGAGATGTGCTAGCAGTTGCCGGAACTCTGGGTAGAGCAGCTGCAGGGCTAGCACTCCTTCAATCTGATACCGATGCAAAGAACGCTTACGATGACCTGGTTGCTATCCAGCTAAGACCCCAGCCACCTATTGCTTCAGGCATAACAGCAGCGTTAGCTGGTGCAACTTCGATGTTGGATATCTCAGACGGTTTAGCAAGAGATGCTCACCGTATTGCTAAAGCTTCTGGCGTATCAATTGAAATGAACAGCAGAGATTTGCAAGGCTTTGAGGCTGCGTTAGAGCAAGCAGCAATGCGACTAGAAATGAGTCCAGCTGACTGGGTTCGCTTTGGCGGTGAAGATCACTCTCTTTTGGCGACCTTCCCTGAAGGTGTTGTTATTCCTCGAGAATTCAAACCAATTGGTCAGGTAGTCAAACAAACTGAGCACCTAGTAACGCTAGATGGAATTGAATTACAGCAAAACGGTTGGGATTCGATTCGTGGCTAAAGTCTTCGTTGAAGATAAAGAGCTCAAAGTTGTTCTGGGATTCTGGGAGCAACTTGGCGGCTTCTCTGGTGATTTGAGCTTTCCTGTTGAGAGCGTTGTCTCTGCCAAGGCAACAGATAAGTTAGACCTCAACTCACTTGGCATCAGATTAGGTGGCACAGGGTTACCTGGAATTGCAGTCTTAGGTCACTTCAGAAAGAAGGGCACGAGAATCTTTTGTAATTGGACTAAAGGACAGCATGTTCTCATTGTTGAACTAAAGAACTCAAAGTTTGACAGGTTAGAACTAGGTTGTTCTGATCCAGAGGAATTGGTGAAAGCTCTAGTTCGCTAATTACTTGCCTGTGTGAAGGGATGCGTTCAGAGTAATTCCAACGCCGGTTCTAGGTAATACTTCCACTCTTCCGTTTACAGAGTTTCTTCTGAAGAGAAGGTTTGGTTGACCGCTAAGTTCAATAGCTTTCACAGTTCTCTCTTCGCCACCGTCAACGATTGTTACTTTGGTTCCAGCTGTTACATACAAACCTGCTTCAACAACAGAGTCATCACCGATAGAGATACCGATACCAGCATTAGCTCCTAGTAGTGCTCGTTCACCGATCTTTACACGCTCACGTCCACCACCGGATAGCGTGCCCATGATTGATGCACCACCACCGATATCTGACCCATTACCAACAACTACTCCCTGAGCAATTCTTCCTTCGACCATGGCAATACCTAGAGTTCCAGCGTTGAAGTTCACAAAGCCCTCGTGCATGATCGTTGTTCCTGGTGATAGGTGAGCACCGAGTCTTACTCGGTTAGCATCTGCAATTCTGACTCCTTTAGGAACTACGTAATCAATTAGTCTTGGGAACTTGTCGATTGAGTGAACGCTAACTCCCTGACGGATAAGAGATGGTAGTAGTTTCTCGTAGTCGGTCACAGCTAGTGCACCGATTGAACTGAAGACAACGATTGGAAGATGTGTCATCAAGTTCTCTAGGTTGATGCTGTTTGGTTGCACCAGCAAGTGCGAAAGCAGATGAAGTCTTAGGTATGCATCTGGGGTTGACGAGACAGGGGCGGAGAGTTCAATCTCTGTTCTAACAGCTTTGATCTCGACGTTGCGTCTAGAGTCTTTGCCGATCAGCGCATCAAAGTTCTTATCCATCAGGTAGATGGCATCTGAGTTAGGAGCTTGACCAAGCGAAGGTTTGGGATACCAGGTATCGAGAATGGTGCCGTCGCTAGCAATGGTGGCTAGTCCCATGCCCCAGGCGTGATTGTTTGTTGAAGTATTCATCAACATCAAGGTTACTTGTAGGCTGGGTTAGTGCCAGTAAATCTTGACCTTAAATCTGATGTAGTCGACCTAACCAGAGTCATTTGTGACATTGAGTCCGTCTCTGGCAACGAAAAAGAGCTTGCCGATTCCATCGAAGATGCGCTCAAGGCATACCCTCACCTAGAAGTAATCCGTGACGGGGATGCAATTGTTGCCAAGACCAGCCTAGGCAGAGCAAAGCGTGTGGTTATCGCAGGTCACATCGATACCGTGCCAGTTGCCAACAACCTACCGGTGAAGCTAGTAAGCCTCGAAAGATCACATGTCTTATTTGGTAGAGGAACAGTAGATATGAAAGCTGGAGTTGCTGTGCAACTAAAGCTGGCTGCTGAACTTACCGAACCTAATGTTGATGTGACCTGGGTTTTCTATGACCACGAAGAAGTTGATTCAGCACTCAATGGTCTAGGTCGTATCTCTCGTAACAGACCAGAACTACTTGAGGGATCCTTCGCAGTTCTCTGCGAACCGAGCAGTGCTCGAGTTGAAGGTGGCTGTAATGGCACGATGCGAGTTTCCATCAAGCTAGCTGGAGTCAAAGCACACAGTGCTAGACCTTGGATGGGGGAGAACGCTCTGCACAAGGCTGCTGGACCTCTGAACATCTTGGCTAACTATGTTCCATTAGAGGTTGAAGTTGATGGGCTGACCTATCGAGAGAGCTTGAATGCCGTTCTACTCTCAGCAGGTATTGCTGCAAATGTGATTCCAGATGAGGCAATTATTACCGTCAACTATCGTTTTGCTCCTAGTAAGAGCCATGTTGAAGCGGAGGCATATCTTCGTGAAGTTTTTGAAGGCTATGAGCTAGAGGTCACTGACTTTGCTGAGGGGGCAAGACCAGGGCTAGATCTGCCTGAAGCTGCTGCTTTTGTTCAGGCAACGGGAACAGAGCCTTTCCCTAAGTATGGCTGGACCGATGTTGCCCGCTTCAGCGCTCTGGGTATCCCGGCTGTGAACTTCGGCCCAGGTGACCCAAATAAGGCCCACGCGGACGATGAAGCGGTTGAAATAGACCAGATCTACTCTTGTGAGAATGCACTCAGAAACTGGCTAACCGCCTAAAAGTAATCAAATGGATACCTAGGTTTTCCATAGGGGCTTATAAGTGTCTCCGAAGCGTGGTTTAATAGAATTTCTGCGCTAAAAAGCCAAGCAACAAGGGAGTATCAATGGCAGCAATGAAGCCTCGTACCGGTGACGGTCCAATGGAAGCCGAGCGTGAAGCTCGGGGTCTAATCGTTTTGCGAATTCCACTGGAAGGTGGCGGTCGACTAGTTATTTCTGTCAACGACGATGAAGTCGATCAGTTGAAAAAAGTTCTGGCTGGCATCAAAAAGCGCTAAAGAAAAATATTTTCAATAAGCCACTCGTGTAATCGGGTGGCTTATTTGTTTAAAGCTTTGATGCGATTAGTAATCCATCACCGATAGGTAGTAGTGAGGTTTCGAAACCTTCATGGGTTCTAAGAGTCTCAAGGAGTTCGCGATAAATTTCAGTGCTCTCATCAACCAACTGGCTATCTGGCACTCTGTCTCTCCATAGTGCGTGAGCAATAGCCAATACTCCTCCGGTGCGAAGTAGTCGGTGGCTCTGGATTACCTGCTCTAGAAGTGTTTCTTTATCGCCGTCGAGGAAAACCAGGTCATAGCTTGCATCGGCAAGATTGGTAAGAACTTCAACAGATCTCCCGTTAATCAATCTCAGTCTTGAATTTGGAATAGCAGCTTGCTCAAAGGCCAGCTTGGCAATGTTTTGATGTTCTGACTCTGTCTCAATGCTGGCTAATACTGAGGATTCACTTGAAGATAGCAACCAGAGTGAGGAGACACCAGCTCCAGTTCCAACCTCAACTATTGCTTTGGCTGAGAGAGACCTGGCAATAATCCTTAATTGAATACCGACTGATGGGGTGATGGCTTCGATGCCTAGTTCATCTGCTCTAAGGCGAGCACGACGGATTACCTCAGGCTCTGATGTGAAGTCTTCGGTGTATTTCCAGCTGGTTATCTTGTCTACCATGATCTCATTTAGAGCATATCTGCGCATCTGCTTGAGAGCAGGTAACCTAGAAGAGTGTTTGGTTTATCTAGCGAAAAGTTCATTATCTTGCTGGTGCTCGCCCTATTCATTTTGGGGCCGGAGCGCTTGCCTCAGTATGCCAAGAGTTTTGCTCAATTCATCAAGAAGATGAGAGCCATGGCTAATTCTGCTCAGGCACAGATGAAAGATGAACTTGGCGAAGGCTTTGAAGATCTTGACTGGAAGAAACTAGACCCAAGACAGTATGACCCTAGACGAATTATTCGAGAAGCACTTCTTGAAGAGGATAAGCCAGCGGTCAAGCACTCAGATTTGAACCAGGTAAAAATTAGAAAACAGGCAAACCTCACCGCAGGGGAGAAGCCTCCGTTTGATTCTGAATCTACCTAGATTCGCTTCATAATCTTCGAGAGAAGATTCAGTAGTGGTGCCATTCTGTTGTATTGGTTACCACGCCAAGGGAAATCTAGAACTCCCTTTTGAATACCTATGGTTTGAGCTTCGGTGTATTTGAGTAACCCTTCAACACCGTTTCTTCTACCGTGACCAGATCTCTTCATTCCACCCATTGGTGAATCAAGGCTTGCAAAGGTTGCTCTAAAGCCTTCGTTGATATTCACTGTTCCAGCCATAATCTGGGAAGCAACCTTGGTGGCTTCACGTTTATTACCAACTACTGAAGCATTCAATCCTTCGGTAGTTGCGTTAGCCAGCGAGATAGCTTCTTTGATGTTGTCATAACCATAGACCGCAACAACGGGTCCGAATACTTCACCATCGAACATACGCATCTCTGAGTTGACCTCAGTGAGGATAGTTGGTGCGTAGTAGTAGGGGCCTAGATCACTAAGCGCTTTAGCTCCAGTAATTACCTTTGCACCTTTATCAAGAGCATCTTGAACAAAGCCATCGACTCTAGATAGCTGATTACTTCCAGTTAGAGTTCCAATGTCCATTGAGAAATCATTGCTACTGCCTAGTTTTAGGCTCTCGACCTTGGTCTTTAGAATCTCTAGGAATTCAGCCTTTAGGTGGTTAGGAACATAAGCGCGTTCGATAGAGACACAGAGTTGACCAGCACTACCAAAGGCTCCACCGATTAGAGTCTCAGCCGCCTTCTCTAAGTTTGCTGATTCAAGAACAATCATTGGGTTCTTGCCACCAAGCTCCAAGCTAAATGGAATAAGTCTTGCTGCAGCTCTGGCTCCTACCTGTGCACCGGTAGCAGCGCTACCGGTGAATGCGATGTAGTCAGCACTGTCGGTTAGTGCATTACCAACAGTTGCACCATCTCCCGCAACAATTGTCCAGAGTGCAGGATCTAGACCTGCACGAATTGCAAGATGTCTTGCAAAAAGTGCTGTCAGTGTTGTTTGGTTATCTGATTTCTGAACTACCGCGTTACCTGCCACGAGCGCAGGAAGAACATCTAGTAGACAGAGGGCTAGTGGATAGTTCCAAGGTGTAATAACACCGACTACTCCAACTGGAATGTGGTTTACCCAGGTCTTAGTAATGATTGGAACACCAGCATGGGTCTTCTTGCTCTTTAGAGCTTTAGGGCCAATCTTGGCGTAGTAACGAGCAGCACCTAAACCACCGGCAACCTCTTCAAACGCATGAGCTCTAGCTTTGCCTGTCTCAAGTTGGACAATGTCCATCAACTTGTCTTGCTCTTCAAGAATGAGATCGTGCAATTTGAATAGCCAGTTAGCTCTATCTCTACTTGGAGTACTTGCCCAACCAGGCTGAACTAATCTTGCCGCTTTGACCGCATCAGCAACCTGCTCAGCGGAGAGCTGAGGTAGGTCATAAATTGGCTTAGCTGTGTTTGGGTTGCTAATGGTCACAGCAGATGCGGTAACACCTAGGTGCTTGATTAGGTTGGCTATTGAGGTATCGCTCATAGCCTCAAGTTTAGGCTTTTAGCTAGCCAACTTTGACGTTCAAAGTCCTCGAACTCTGAGGAAGTTTGTCTTCAGTTATCTTGTTTGCCAGTTGAATCAGACTCAAAGCTGCTGAGTCCTCTGGATTACTAAGGACTAACGGTAGCCCAGCGTCGCTGGCCTTAGTAAGTTCAGCGCTGATTGGTATCTGAACTAGTAGCGGTACTGACTTCCCAGTTCTTTCACTCAGGGACTGTGCAACTGTGTCGCCACCACCAGAACCATAGAGAGCTAATTTACTGCCATCGGCTTGCAGTAGGTAACTTGAGTTCTCAACGACACCAAAGATGTCTTGCCCAGTCTTGAGTCCCGCTGTTCCAGATCGTTCTGCAACAACAGCAGCTGAGAGTTGTGGAGTAGTGATGACAATTGATTTAGCAGTTGGCAGTAATTGACCAACGGAGATGGCAACATCACCAGTGCCTGGCGGCATGTCTATTAGTAAGAAATCCAGTTGACCCCAGTAAACATCGGTTAGGAATTGTTCGATAGCTTTGTGTAGCATCGGTCCTCTCCAGGCGACTGGTTCGTTGCCCGGTAAGAACATGCCAATAGAAATAACCTTTACTCCGTGAATTACAGGAGGCAAGATCATGTCATCCAAGCGAGTCGGTTTTGCCGTTAGACCCAACTGATCTGGAATGCTGAAACCAAAAATGTCAGCATCAATTAGTCCAACTGAATGACCAAGCTTTGCTAACTGAACAGCAACGTTTGCAGTAATGGTGCTCTTACCAACCCCACCCTTACCTGAACCAAATAGGAAAACTCTGGTTGAGGTTCCTGCTGTAAAGGGGTTTGTCTTCGGTTCAAGGGAACCTCGCAACATTGCCTTTAGGTCATTGAGTTCCTCGGGGCTCATAACCTGCATCTTTACTTTGAAGCCTGAACCAAATTCTTCACTAAGTGCGTTAGATACTTTGCCTTCAATCTCTTTAGCTGCTGGGCAGTGGCTAACTGTTAGTTTGATTGCAACTTCAATACCCTCTGCAGATTCAAGAACATCGCCGACCATACCTAGTTCGGTTATTGGTCTGCGAAGTTCTGGGTCAATTACCTGACTTAGAGCTTTGAGGACCCTAGCTTTGACTTCACTCATTCAGTCTTATCGCCAGGCTTATCCTGAGCCTTTAGCTCAGACAGCAACTCTTCTAGCATTTCACGAAGTTCATCTTTGACGAACTCCTTGGTAGCAACTTCCTGCATAGCAAGACGTAGCGCAACAACTTCTCTAGCCAAATACTCAGTGTCAGCAAGGTTACGCTCTGCACGCTGTCTATCCTGTTCAGTCTTTACTCTGTCTCTGTCATCCTGGCGGTTCTGAGCAAGCAGAATCAGAGGAGCAGCGTATGAAGCCTGGAGGGAGAGCAACAGGGTGAGCAAAGTGTAGTTTGTAGTTTTCGGGTCAAATACCACAGACGATGGTGCGAAGCTGTTCCAGATCAACCAAAGAGCACAGAAGACGGTTAGCCCAATCAGGAAGCTTCCAGTTCCTAATGCTCTAGCAAAAGTTTCTGAGGCGCGACCGAATCGCTCGCGGTCAATTCGAGGAACGATACTCTTTCTCTTGCCGAGTAGTGGGGTGTCAAGACGGTCTAATGACTTAGCCATGGTTTACCTCACTCTCGTCTTCAGTTCGCCAGTCATCTGGCAGTAGGTGGTCAAGAACGTCATCAACTGTGACAACGCCAATTAGTTTGTTTTCTTTGTCAACGACAGGAAGGGCAACCAGGTTGTAGTTAGCCAGTGTGCGGTGAATCTTTGAGATGTGTGTTTCAGCGCTAACTGGTTCAACATCGGTATCAAGCAAAGATCCAAGACGCTCGTGAGGCGGATACCTAAGAAGTTTCTGGAAGTGAACCATACCTAGGTATCTACCAGTAGTGGTTTCGTGCGGAGGCAGAGTAACAAATACTGAAGCAGCAAGAGCTGGAGCGACTTCCTTGCGGCGAATTAAAGCCATAGCTTCAGCAACTGTTGCATCTGCTGAACAGATAACAGGCTCAGTAGTCATTAGACCACCAGCAGTCAATTCACCGAAAGACATCAAACGACGAATGTCATCCGCTTCTTCTTCATCCATCAATTCAAGAATGGCTTCGGCGCGATCCTCAGGTAGGTTTTGCATCAAGTCCGCAGCGTCATCCGGTTGCATCAAATCGAGGACTTCAGCAGCACGCTCATCGTCTAGGTCTTGAACAATCTCAATCTGCTCTTCTTCAGGTAGCTCTTCCAGAACATCAGCTAGACGTTCGTCATCTAGTTCCTCGGCGACCTCAATCATTCGATCTTCAGGAAGGTCCATCAATGCACTTGCAAGGTCAGCTGGGAGCATGTCCGAGTATGTCGCAATTAGTTGTTCAGCGCTCTGAGATTCTTCAGACTGTTGCTCAACAACTTCGTTCCACTCAACAAAGAGCGTTGCTCCTCTGCCAAAAGGAGTAGCGGAGGTTTTAGGTCTTCTAATGAAGAGATCTGAGACAACCCAGTCCTTTTGAGCATTCTGCTCAATGGCGAGGTCTTCGATTGAAGCCTGTCCAGAACCATCTTTGAGACTGACCTTTCGGCCAAGCATCTCAGCTATTACCCGAACTTCTTGACCTCTTTGTGTGAAGCGACGAAGGTCGATGAGTCCATTCGTAATAACTTGTCCAGGGACAATAGAGGTAACTCGGGCGATAGGAACGAAAACTCTTCTTCTACCTGTTATCTCAATGAGCATCCCAGTTGTTCTTGGGGCACCGGAATTACGGTATGCCACTAGAACGTCAATGACTTTTCCAACTCGATCGCCGAGTGGGTCAAAGACGCCACAGCCCGCTAAACGGGCAACAAAAACACGATTTGCACTCACCTCTTAACCTTAGACGAGGCCCGCTGACTCTGGCAGACTAGTTAGATGGCAAAAATGAACAATTCTCAGAACCCATCCGGCATCGGATCAGGTATGCCCAACGGTGCAACAGTGGCTGAATTCAATACATATCAAGAAGCCGTTAGCTACGTTGAGCGCATCCTGAAGGGTGACTTCCCTGCAGTATCGGTGGCTATCGTTGGGACTGACCTAAGGACAGTTGAGCGAGTCAGAGCAAAGATTAACTACGGCAAGCTTGCACTTAGCGGTGCGATGAACGGTTTATGGCTGGGACTTTTCGCCTATCTCATTTTTGGGTCAACTACTCAGCCAAATTCTGAACAAACGGTTCAGGTGTTCTCCATCGGTTCCGCCCTCGCTGTTGGCGCGGGTATCGGAATGCTTTGGCAGGTAATTCGCTTCAGCCTGAACAAATCAAAGCGGGGATTCATCAGTGCATCGAGTGTTGTTGCTAACAGTTATGCCGTGCTAGTTCCAAATGAACTCACTAGTGAAGCGAATCAAGCGTTTATCAAAGGTGGCGAGCAGGAGGCTTAGGCCCGAAGCTTTGCCATCCAAGCTTCTATCTCATCTGGCTTTCTAGGAAGCTTTCCAGTTAGGTTCTGAACACCAGTCTTAGTTACCACGACATCGTCTTCAATACGAACACCGATACCGCGGAACTCCTTAGGCACCATGAGATCATCCCTGTGGAAGTAAAGACCTGGTTCGATAGTGAAGATCATTCCTTCTTCTAGAACGTGGTCGTGATACATCTCACGTCTAGCCTGAGCACAGTCATGAACATCAAGACCTAGGTGGTGACCGGTTCCGTGAATCATCCAACGACGGTGCCACTGGTTCTCAGGCTTTAGAGATTCTTCGTAACCACCTTTATAGAAACCCCACTCAGCAGTCTTCTGAGCAATAACCTTCATCGCAGTCTTGTGCATCTCTGAATAGGTAACTCCAGGTTTTGCCATAGCGAATACAGCATCAGCGGCTTCAAGAACAGCTAGGTAAATCTCTTTCTGCAACTTTGAGAACTTACCGTTGATCGGAAGCGTTCTAGTCACATCTGCTGTGTACAGGGAGTCGACCTCAACACCAGCATCAACAAGAATCAGTTCACCTGGTTTTACTGGGCCATCATTGTTTACCCAGTGCAAAGTACAGGCGTGTGCACCTGCTGCTGCTATAGTTCCGTAACCAAGGTCGTAACCTTCCGCTCTTGCCTCAGCGTAAAAAGCAGCTTCGACAATACGTTCACCTCTAGGGTGCTTGGTTGCTGTGGAGAGGTTCTTAACGATTGATTCAAAACCCTTGATGCTGGCAGCAACTGCTCGCTTCATCTCTGAGACTTCATAGCTGTCCTTGATTAGTCTCAGTTCGCTCACAAACTCAACAAGCTTGGTGCTCTTCTCAATCGTGAGGATGTGCTTCTTCTTGTGCTGAGCAAGATCTTCTTCGAGTTTGGTCAGTGATTTGGTTTGAATACCGAGAAGAGCAGCTACCTGCTTGAGGTTTGGTCTAAAGCCCACCCAGAATTCACCAATCTGGCTATTTGAGAAAAACTCTGCGCTCTTCTTACCAGCGGTTTCGCGGAAATAGAGAACTGACTTTTGCTTCTTTCCTCTAGCGTCAATTACTAGAACAGAATCTGGAACAGTCTCAGAGCCCCAACCAGTTAGGTGAGCAAAAGCTGAGTGCGGACGATAGCGGTAGAAGTCATCGTTTGATCTCGCAAGTTCGGGACCTGCTGGGATTACGAGGACTTTGCCTTGAAATGCGGAAGCAACTTTGTCTCTTCTAGATGCAGCAAATGGCGCAACTTTTGAAGGCTTAGGCAATGCAGCTGTGTCTGCTGCCCAGTTCGAACCAATGTATTTGACGAACTTGTTACCTGTTGGACGGTGTGATCGTGCTGAACCACGTTCAGCTAGTTTCTTAGCGGCGTCTTTGCTCATGTCTTTATTCTGCCACTTTTGAGTCAGTGGTTGCTGATACCTTAAGAAAGTAAAGAGAAGGGGATTCAATGAAAATTGATCTGCACATTCACTCGAGATACTCCGATGGAGTCGATGAGATTGAAGAGCTAATCCCCAAAATTGTTGAGCATGGTATTGATGTCTTTGCCCTCACAGACCATGACTGCACTGATGGCTGGGATGAAGCAGCCCTGTTGGCAAAGAAGTATGGAATCTCTTTTATTCCAGGCATTGAAATCACAACCCAAGGCACATTCAAAGACTATAAAGTTGGCATACATCTGCTGGCTTACCTGCCTGATGCCAATAACCCAGAATTGCAGGCTCTGCTGGCCGAAAACCGTGAACTTAGACAAACCAGAATGAAGAAGTTAGTTGAAAATCTTCAAGTTGATTATCCAGAACTGACTTACGAGAATGTTGTTGCAGGGGCCAGGGAACTCTCAACAATAGGAAGGCCTGACTTAGTATCAGCACTTTGGGATCTCGGTGGCTTTGAGGATGTACAAGATATTTGGAA
>JBEAMR010000032.1:0-5572 GCA_041165845.1 Actinomycetota bacterium
CCATGAGTTTCTGTGAATAGAACCTGTTCCGGTTTGCCACCAAGACCAGACCTCATCGGTTGCGAAAGGCAGGAATGGGGCAAAGAGTCTAAGGAGGGTTAGCAGTGCTGTTCTCAAAGCAACCAGAGCAGATGCCTGCTCAACGTCTGAGAAGCCACCTTGACCATAAGCACGTTCCTTAACAAGTTCTAGATAGTCATCGGTAAAGTTCCAGAAGAACTTCTCAGCAACTTCTAGTGCTTTGGTGTGATCATATGCATCAAATGCAGCGGTTGCTTCTTTGACTACCTGAGCAAGGTTTAGTAACAAGCTCTGATCAATGGCTTCTGTTGCCTTAGATTCTGCTGCAGGAGCATCAAAGCTAAGCACGAACTTGGCTGCGTTGAGGATCTTGATAGCAAGTCTTCTACCGATCTTCATCTGTCCGGTATCAAATGCTGCATCTGTTCCAAGACGAGCACTGGCCGCCCAGTAACGAACAGCATCTGATGAGTGTTCAACCAGTAGATCATTAGGGGTAACTACGTTGCCCTTAGATTTAGACATCTTCTTCCGGTCTGGATCTAGAATCCAACCAGAGATAGCTGCATCAGACCAAGGTAGAACACCGTGCTCCTGCTGTGCTCTAAGCACAGTTGAGAACAACCAGGTTCTAATAATGTCTTGACCTTGAGGTCTCAGATCATATGGGAATACCTTTTCAAACTTCTCTGGATCATCTAGCCAGCCGCCACCAAGCTGAGGTGTTAGCGATGAGGTTGCCCAGGTGTCCATGATGTCGACTTCACCGATGAAACCATTGGCAACACCACGCTGTGACTCGGTGTATCCGGAAGGAACATCCGTTGATGGGTCGATAGGTAGTTGAGCACTTGATGGGACAAGGACCTTATCGAAGTCAGGATTACCATAAGCATCCAGTGCATACCAAACAGGAATTGGAACACCGAAGAATCTTTGACGAGAAATCAGCCAGTCACCGGTTAGACCATTAACCCAGTTCTCGTATCTAACTTTCATAAAGTCAGGGTGGAACCTAAGCTGCTTACCTAGATCTAGAAGTCTTTGACGTAGTTCTGCATCTTTTCCACCGTTACGGATATACCACTGACGGGTAGAAACGATTTCTAGAGGGCGGTCACCTTTTTCAAAGAACTTAACCGGGTGAGTTATTGGCTTAGGTTCACCAACCATGTCACCTGATTCCATGAGCAGTTCAACAAGTCTGGTATTCGCAGAGAAAGTAGTTTTACCCGCTAGCTCTGCATAGATCTCTAGGCCCTTAGCTGAAGTGATTGCATCAGGAGCTGTTTCAAGTAATCTGCCATCCCAACCGATGATTGCTCGGTTTGGGAGATCTAGTTCTCTCCACCAGATCACGTCGGTGAGGTCACCAAATGTACAGATCATGGCAATACCTGAACCCTTATCAATCTGGGCTAGGTGGTGAGAGAGCACCGGGACTTCAACTCCAAACAGAGGAGTGGTAACAGTCTTACCAAACAGTGGTTGGTATCTCTCATCATCCGGGTGAGCAACAAGAGCAACACAGGCAGGGATTAGTTCAGGTCTGGTTGTCTCGATGAATACTTTTCCGTTAGGACCATCAAAACCAATACGGTGGTACGCACCCGGCTGATCTCTATCTTCCAGTTCTGCTTGAGCAACAGCAGTTCTAAAGGTGACATCCCAAAGTGTTGGAGCCATTGACTGGTAAGCCTCACCTCTGGAGAGGTTATTTAGAAATGCCTGCTGGGAAACCTTCTGAGCAGAAGGAGAGATGGTCTGGTAGGTCTGATCCCAGTCAACTGAGATACCTAACTGACGCCAAAGAGCTTCAAACTGTAGTTCATCTTCTGCAGTTAGCTTCTCGCAGAGTTCAATGAAGTTCTTTCTAGAGATAGGAACCTGGTCGGCTGCCTTTGAGGACTTGTTATCTCCACCTTCGTAAGGAGGGGTGAAATTCTCAACGTATGGAAGTGAAGGGTCGCAGCGAACACCGAAGTAGTTCTGAACACGACGTTCGGTAGGGAGACCGTTGTCATCCCAACCCATCGGGTAATAAACCTCTTTACCCTGCATGCGCTGGTATCTAGCCACAACATCGGTGTGGGTATAGCTAAAGACGTGACCTACGTGAAGAGAGCCTGAAACGGTAGGGGGAGGAGTATCAATTGAGTAGACATCTGCTCTGGTGGCTTCTCTTCTAAACCGGTAGGTGCCATCGGTTTGCCACTTTAGAGCCCATTTCTCCTCTAGGCCCTCGACGCCCACTTTCTCAGGGGTTGAGGCTGGGGCTCTGAAATCAGGGCTAATGCTCACGCTTGAATCTCCAAAATGTCGGGGTTCATTAAGATTAACATTGACTTACATACCTTTTAGACCTAAAACAAGAGAGCAGCCGTGTATCCCAAGAATAATGGAGCTTCTTTTGGCCTGCGAGAAGGCGTTCCAGCGAGCCCTTCCTTCCCAGCCATTGAGGAGTCAATCCTTGAGTTTTGGGCTAAAGACAAGACTTTCCAGGCCTCTATTGACCAAAGAAGAGACGAAAACGCTAAAGAGTTCGTCTTCTACGATGGCCCTCCCTTTGCTAACGGTCTACCGCACTACGGTCACCTGCTAACCGGTTACGCCAAGGACACCATTCCTAGGTTCAAGACCATGCAGGGTTTCAGGGTTGAAAGAAGATTTGGTTGGGATACCCACGGTCTACCAGCTGAAGTAGAGGCAGAGCGTCAACTAAAGATCTCAGGTAGACCTGAGATTGAGAAGTTCGGTATCGATAAGTTCAACGAATACTGCCGCACCTCTGTTTTGAAATACACCAAAGAGTGGGAGACATATGTCACTCGTCAGGCTCGTTGGGTTGATTTTGAGAATGACTACAAGACCCTAGACACTCCTTTTACTGAATCAGTACTCTGGGCTTTCCAACAGTTGCACCAAAAAGGTTTGATCTACGAAGGTTTCAAAGTGCTTGCATACTGCTGGCGCTGTGAAACTCCACTTTCTAACCACGAACTTCGTATGGATGAAGATGTCTATCAGAACAGGCAAGACCAAACTGTAACTGTTACCTTCCCAATCACCGAAGGTAAATACGAAGGTGTCAAGATCCTTGCCTGGACAACAACGCCTTGGACATTACCAACTAATTTTGCGCTTGCAGTTGGCCCCGAAATTGAATACGCGGTAGTGAACACTGCAGCAGGTAAATACCTATTAGCTAAATCACTGATTGCAAATCACGTCAAAGACTTTGGTTTTGAAGATGTGGATGCAGCTCTTGCTGCAGTTGAATCAACTGTTCTAGGAAAAGAACTAGCTGGTATCAAATACGAAAGATTATTTGATTACTACGCAGATGAATCAAAGTTTGATGTGAAGAACGCTTGGCAAGTAATTGTCGGTGACTATGTTGCTGATAACGAAGGAACAGGTATCGTTCACCAAGCTCCTGCATACGGTGAAGATGACCAGAAACTCTGTGAAGCTGCTGGTATTCCGGTTTATGTTTCAGTAAACGAACGCGGTGAATACAACTCGATCATTACTGACTTCGTTGGCCAGCATGTCTTTGATGCCAATAAGCCAATCACTCAAAAACTAAAAGACATGGGCAGATTGCTAAAGCAAGCATCATATGATCACCCATATCCACATTGTTACCGTTGCAAGAACCCTCTGATCTATAAAGCAGTTTCTTCTTGGTTCGTTGAAACAACAAAGCTAAAAGATCGCATGTTGGAACTAAACCAGGATATCAACTGGGTTCCAGAACACACTAAAGATGGATCTTTTGGTAAGTGGTTAGAAAACGTTAGAGACTGGGCGATTAGCCGTAACCGTTTCTGGGGTGCTCCAATTCCAGTTTGGAAATCAACTGACCCTAACTATCCACGTATCGATGTTTATGGTTCACTGGATGAACTAGAGCGTGACTTTGGTGTCAGAATTTCTGACTTCCACCGGCCGACCATTGATCAGCTAACACGAGTGAACCCTGATGACCCAACTGGTCAATCAAGGATGGTTCGTGTTCCAGAAGTCCTTGACTGCTGGTTTGAATCAGGCTCTATGCCTTTTGCTCAGGTGCACTATCCATTTGAAAACAGTGACTGGTTTGATACCCACTCACCAGGGGATTACATCGTTGAATACTCAGGTCAGACCAGAGGTTGGTTCTATACCCTGCATGTGCTATCAACTGCACTTTTTGATAGACCAGCATTCAAGACAGCTGTCTCACACGGAATCGTTCTAGGTTCCGATGGTCAGAAGATGTCTAAGTCTCTACGTAACTATCCTGATGTGAATGAAGTGTTCGACCGTGATGGTTCAGATGCAATGCGTTGGTTCTTACTGTCTTCACCAATTCTTCGTGGTGGAACCATGTCAGTTACCGAACAGGGTATTCGTGAAGGTGTTAGACAAGTGCTTCTGCCGATGTGGAATACGTACTACTTCTTCACCCTCTACGCCAATGCCTCTAACTACGAGGCCAAGTTCAATCTAGAAAGCACAGATGTTCTAGACCGATATCTTGTTGCTAAGACCAGAGAGATGATTGCTGGAGTATCAGCAGATCTAAACGCTTTCGATACCTTTGGGGCTGCAGCAAGGCTTCGAGACTTCGCTGACATCTTGACCAACTGGTATGTCAGAAGATCTAGAGCTAGGTTCTGGGATGGCGATGCACAGGCTTTCGATACTTTGTATTCAGTTCTTGAACTACTTACCCGTGTTGCAGCACCGCTATTGCCACTTGTAACAGAGGAAGTATTCCAAGGTCTTACCGGTGGTAGATCAGTTCATCTAACCGAGTGGCCAGATCACGAAGCACTAACTCGTGATGACAAATTGGTTGAAGCCATGGACCAGGTCAGAATCGTTTCATCTGTTGCCAATGGTCTAAGAAAGGTAAACGGACTAAGAGTTCGTCTACCTTTACAGAACCTAACTGTTGTTACCAAGAACGCAGATGCACTCTCTGAGTTCGTTGACATCATCGCTGAAGAACTAAACGTGAAATCAATCGACTTAGTTGAACTGTCTTTGGATTCAACAACTGAGTTTGGTGTTATCAAGCGTTTGACTGTGAACTCTAGAGTCCTTGGTCCTCGCGTTGGCAAGCAGGTTCAGCAGGTTATTGGTGCATCTAAATCAGGAGACTGGTCACAAAGTGGCGATGTTGTCACCTGTGGTGGTGTTGAACTAATCGAAGGTGAGTACGAGATTGACCTAGTTGCTGATCTAACCGACAGCACTCAGTCAAAGAACCTAATCGGAATTCTTCCTTCAGGTGGCTTTGTTCTTTTAGATCAAACAGTGACTCCAGAACTAGAAGCTGAAGGTATTGCTCGAGATGTTATTCGTGCTGTTCAGCAGGCTCGTAAGGATGCTGACTTTGATGTCAGTGACCGAATCAAGTCTGTAATCACCAGCGTTCCAGAAGTTCTAGAAGCTATTGAAACTCACCTAGAACTGGTCAAGGCAGAGACACTAACTCTTGAACTAGAAACAGTTTTAGGAGATGTTGAAGGTGAAGGCACAACAGTTGGCGAAGATCTGC
>JBEAMR010000033.1:0-4401 GCA_041165845.1 Actinomycetota bacterium
GAAATAACTCAAAATCGACAGAGCAAGTAGGAGGTGTAAAGATGTCAGAAGAAAAGACCTGTAACTGTGGCGAGAGCTGCAACTGTTCAGCAAAGACAGAGGGAACAAGCTGCAACTGCTAGTTCAACTGGAGATGGTGGGGTAGCGATGCCCCACCAAAAAAATTAGAGAGCGGACATGATTAGAAAATACTTAGCAACCTCGTTGGTGTTCATCGCATCATCTTTGGCTCTAACCGGCTGTATTACTGTGAACAACGCAGGCACAGACCACGGTGGGATGATGCACGGTTCCTCTGAGTTCAACGGTTCAGAGGTCATGTTTGCTCAGATGATGATTCCTCATCACGAACAGGCAGTGCTGATAAGCACCTGGGCTGAAACTAGAGCAGCGAGTCCAGAAGTCAAGGACCTAGCTCTCCAGATCAAAGGAGCGCAGGCTCCAGAGATTGAACAGATGAAAACATGGTTGCCGAATGGGTATGACCCAGCGTCTGGAAATCACGGCATGGAGATGTCGGGAATGCTCGACGCTGAAGCGCTCGCTGAGTTGGAAGCTGCAAACGGCTATGAGTTTGACGTGCTTTTCCTGCATGGGATGATTGCTCATCACGAGGGTGCCATTGAAATGACATCAATGTTGAACAGTTCAACTAACACTGAAGCTAAAGCTCTAAGAGAGGCAATCGTTGAAAATCAGAGTGCAGAAATTGGCTACATGAAGGAGCTTTTAACTTCCCTGAACTAGTTCACTAAACTAATCGAAGGCCTGCTCGATGAGCTTTGCCTAAAGGAGAGAATTGTCCCAGCAAGAGTTCCTATACTCGGTCGAAAGAACCTATCCGGTTAGCATCCAAAAGCTTTGGGATGCCTGGGTCAATCCAGAAGCCCTAGCTATTTGGTACGCACCAACCGATCTCTCGGTTGAGAAGGACTCAGTCCAAAACGAGGCAATTATTGGTGGAATCTGGACTGTCGGAGTTAGTGTTCCGCAATACAATTTCGTTGCCTATTTCTTCGGTGAATACACCCAGGTCATTGAACATGAACTTCTTGAGCACACCATGACCTATACACAGTCCTTTGAAGAATTTCAGGCTCGCGTGCCTTCACCTGTTGCTCACCTTGTTCGAATCGACTTCAAAGAAGTTGATGGTGGAGCATGGGTTACCTTTAGTCAGTTCGGTGAACTGCCTGAAGGGGAAGCACCTCGCGCACAAGCAGGAATGGAAAGTTACTTCGATAACTTAGGTTTATACCTGCAAAGTGTTTAGAGTTCATTTCTCTAGACTTGTGAAATGGAACATTTATTTCACCTTAACTGGTCTGCAATATTTACTGCATCTATTCTTTCGTTCATAATCGGTGCCACTTGGTTTGGCCCTAAGACTTTCTATCCTGTTTGGATGAAGGCTCTTGGCAGAGAAGTCCCCACCGAGCGAATTAAGATGACCGGCGGTGAAACATTGACCATGTTTGGTGGCACTTACCTAGCTGCTTTGATCCAAGTCAGCACACTTGGTTTCATTATTTCTCTTGCTAGAACCGGCAACCCAAACTTTGGTGCAGTTGATGGCTTATTGTTTGGTTTTATCTTCTCTGTCGGTCTCGGAGCTTTTGCTTCTGTTTCACACAGAATGTTCGCTCAACCGGACATGAAGGTCTATAAGTCTCTGAAGGTCTGGTTGATTGAAGTTGGACAAGATGTTGTCTGTGTCACTCTCGCAGGTCTTATCCTCGGAGCTTGGTCTTAGTTATGAACTCTGATCTGGAGCTAAAACGGTTATCCGTCGACACGCTAGAGGACTTCCTCGAATACTTTGACCACAGAGCTTTTCTAGACGATAAAAACTGGGATGGTTGTTACTGTCAGTTCTATCTAGGAACTCCAGAGGTTGAGGGGCTGTCTTTAGAAGATAAAGCTAAAAAGAACCGCGCTCTTGCCTGTTCCAGAGTTGAAACCGGAGCTATGGATGGGTATCTGGTTTTTCAAGGCAGCAAGGTTCTTGGCTGGTGCGCTGCAGCGAGTTCACTTCTGTTTCCAGGATTACCGGGTGCCGAAGAGAAACTAGCTCGGATCCTTTGTTTCAACATAGATCCTGACCATCGAGGTCAGGGTGTTGCCGGAGCGATGCTCGATTTGGTGATTGAAGATCTCAAACAAAGACAGTTCGAGGCAGTTGAGGCAGGTCCCAGAACAGATTCTTATGGAGATAAGAGCTACCGAGGTTCAAAAGAAATGTTTCTGAAAAGAGGCTTTGAAGAGGTTGCCAATATAGGCGACGGATTTGTTTTGGTGAGAAAATACCTAGTTTGACCTAGTCTTCTTCGCTCTCATACTCGGCGTAGTCATCTTCATATTCATATTCATCCTGATCCTCATACTCGTCTTCATATTCATCCTCATCCTCATACTCGTCTTCATGTTCATATTCATCCTTATCTTCATCGTCGTCATCGTCTGAATTGAAGACTGGAGCATCGGGAATTATAGGAACGACAGGTGTGGGGACAGGCGATGGAGAAAGTATTGGAGCAGGTGCAACTGGAGTTGGAGAAACAACAGGTGCAGAGCCATCGATTGGTGGAACAGGAGCCGCAGTGTCAATAAAGATTTCACCGACTGGAGCCAGAGGATCGACAACCTGAAGATTGGTTGATTCATTATTTGTGTTAATTGGTGTGCTTGCAGTAACGGCGAAAGCAGACCCGCCAATTGCGGTTGCGACGATAGCTAATGAAGCGATAGTTGAACTAGAGATTTTCATCTTGTTCCTTTCCTGCTTTCAAACTAGAAGTTTCAACTGAAGTTTAGTTGTCTTTAGCCTGAAGATTGCCTCAGTGTTTAGAAGGCGTCACTGGAGAGTAGAGCTGTTCCATTCTCGATACCGGTGAGGATGACCTCAATAACATGCTCTGGAGTCATTCCCTGAGGGAATGCAGGTGCTTGGCCAAATAGGGCACGGGTAGCAAGGCCAGTCTCAGTGTGACCAGGTCTTGCTTCAGTGATCTGAATCTTGTCTCTTCTCCACTCAAGGCCTATTGAAGTGAGGAATGCTGAGTGAGCAGTCTTGGATGCGGTGTATGCGGACATACCTGGGAATACCTTCTCAGCAACGACACCGGTAACACTTGAAACAAAGCTTCCCTCGGCTCGCTTTAGGGATTCGTAGAGACCTGATATAACTGCAGCAGGACCTAGGTGGTTTATCTGCATGAGTCTGGCTGCATCGGTAGCACTGGTCTCGTTGGCTCTTCCAAAACCAACAACACCAGCAGCATTGATAATGCCATCTAGGGTTTCAGAGCTTAGGTAACTGATGACAGCTTCGATGCTTGCTGGGTTCTCAAGATCAAGCAGCAACTTAGTGCTCACCTGAGGATGAAGCTTCTCAGCTGTGCTGGCATCTTTAGCAGAGCCATAAACATGAGCTCCTCGAGCTACTAATGTTTGGGCAATCAGGGAACCAAAAACACCTGAAGCGCCGATAACGAAAATCTTCTTACCTTGAAAGTCCATATCTTTATTATGCCGTTATCTCAAAGCCCTAATTACTGGAGGTTGCTCTCATAGTCTTATCGAGTGGAGTTGACTAGGCAGGCGTTCGTTGCAGGAGCAACCTCTGCTCTTTTAATGCCTCAGGTTGAAAATGCACAAGCAAGAAGCAAGCCAATCTCGATGTTGCCAACCAGTTCAACTAGAAGATTTGCTTGGACAGTCGATGACGGCGTTAGCGGATCTGCCTTAAGGGCTTATCTAGACATTGCTGAGCAGAAGAATCAACACCTAACCCTGTTTGTCACGAGTAGTTACCCCTCTTGGCGAAACAACTCAAAACAAATCTTGAGACTGATCAAAGCTGGAAAAGTGCAACTGGGCAATCACACAGTTTTACATAGAGATCTAACTACCACGAGTTCTGCAGTAATTAGAAAAGAGCTTCAGGGCTGTCATAAGTTTCTGCTTGAAGAGTTTGATTACGATGCCAGGCCATACTTCAGACCTACCTACGGAAGTTGGAATGCCAATCTTCTGAAGATCGCAGCAGAGCTTGGATACACTGCTCCAATTACTTGGTACGGAAGTCTGGGAGACACCGGAACACCAACTCAAGCACACATCGTTGCGCAGGCTAACAAGTGGATTGCCAACGGAAGAATATTGCTGTGTCACGCTAACCGCAATAAGGCACCCGAGACACTGAATCAAATCCTGAACATCATTCAAACCCGTAAACTTCACTCGGTTACTCTCAAAGAAGCCTTCGGAGCTAACTTCAGATAGGACTAGGAATCAAATGAAAACTCACAGAGGAATTGTCTACTCGCGTAACGGTGGAGCAGCAGCGAGTCAGCCACTGGCTGTTTCAGCTGCATTAGAGATTCTGCGAGCCGGCGGGTC
>JBEAMR010000034.1:0-5854 GCA_041165845.1 Actinomycetota bacterium
ACAGAACTAAATGACAAGATTTCAAAGACCCAAGCCGAAGAACTTATAAGAACTCGAATAAGGGTCTCCAATCCAAGAAAGTTAGTAATCATCCTCAAAGCTCTGTTAGGAGTAAGCCCAAAATGACACAAAAGAACGCAATCGTAGTTGGTGGAGGCATTGCCGGTTTGGCAACCGCTGCACTGCTTGCTAAAGCTGGAATGAAAGTAAAACTTTTTGAAGCTCGAGAAAAAGTTGGCGGTCGTGCATACATTTGGGAGAAAGATGGCTTCACCTTCGACATGGGCCCTTCTTGGTATCTGATGCCAGATGCTTTCGATCAGTTCTTCAAACTGATGGGAACTACCGCAGATAAAGAACTAGATTTAGTTCGCCTTGACCCTGCATATAGAACTATTTTCGAAGGTCAAGATGAACCTATGTTCATGCACGAATCTCTTGAGAAAAACCTTAGAGAGTTTGAAAGCTACGAACCTGGTTCAGCAGCAATGGTGCAAAAGTATTTAGACAGTGCAGAAGAAACCTACCTTCTTGCTAACAAGCACTTCCTATACACAAACTTTGAGAACGCTAAGTCATTTACTCACCCAGATGTTGTGAAGAAGGCTGGAACTTTCATCAAGCACCTGCTGACTTCTCTATATGGTTTCTCTGCAAAACATGTCAAAGATGAGCGTCTTCGTAAGGTTCTAAACTTCCCTGCTGTTTTCCTAGGTGCATCTCCTTATGACACCCCAAGCATGTATCACCTGATGACTCACATCGATATGAATGTGGGTGTCTTCTATCCTCAGGGTGGTATCTACAAAATCATCGAAGCGGTTGAGAGATTAGCTAAAGCTCACGGAGTTGAGATACATACCAACTCACCGGTCAACAAGATCAACGTTGATGACAAAGGTCACGTCAAGGGCGTCCAGGTTGGCAACGCAACCTACGATGCAGATGTTGTTATTGCTAACGCAGATCTTCACTTTGTTGAAACTCAACTACTTGAACCTAAGTATCAGACCCTTCCACAAAAGTGGTGGGATAAGAGAATCCCTGGTCCTTCAGCCCTGCTTCTCTACTTAGGTGTCAAAGGCAAGATTGACAATCTAGATCACCACACTTTGCTTTACACAGATGACTGGGCTTCTAACTTTGCGCAAGTTTTCAAGAAGGCTGATGGCAAAAGTAAGGTTGCATCCCCTGCCAGCCTGTATATCTGTGCTCCTAGTAAGACTGACCCCTCAGTTGCTCCTGAAGGTTACGAGAATCTATTCGTTCTAGTTCCTGCAGCAGCTGACCCTTCAATTGGTAAGGGTGGAGTCGATAGAGCAGGAGATCCAGAGTTCGAAGCTGAAGCTGATCGAATCATTCAGCAGATTGCAGATTGGTGCAAGATTCCAGATCTAGCAGAACGCATTGTGGTTAGAAGAACTATGGGTCCGCAGAACTTCGTAGAAGAACTAAACGCTTGGTCAGGAACCGCCCTAGGCATGGCACACACTCTTAGACAGTCGGCATTCTTTAGACCTAAGAACAAGAGCAAGAAGGTCAAGGGTCTTTACTACGCAGGACACCACTCAATACCAGGTATCGGTCTGCCTATGTGTCTCATCGGTGCAGAGCTTGTATACAAGCTCATGATTGATGACAAGTCCGCAGGACCAACACCAAACGAGATCACACCTATTGCTGAAGATGGTTGGAAAGGCTTGAACTAGTGCAGTATGCCTATCTACTAGGTCTACTATTTTCAATCATTGGCTTAGGGCTCTTTGATTGGAAGTTCAAACTTGGTTTCTCAACAAACAAGAAAGCAGCAACGCTAGCAACTCTCCTCCCGCTGATTTACTTTCTCCTTTGGGATGGAGCTGGAATTGCTCTAGGTATTTTCTTTAGAGGTGAAACCAGTCACCTCACTGGCATCCTTGTTGCACCTGAACTACCCATTGAGGAGCTATTCTTCCTATTCCTTTTGAACTACACGACTCTGACTATCTTCATTGCCGTCAAGAGAGTGCTGGCTAAACGATGAACTATCTAGCACTCAACTCAGTCTTCATGCTTATTGCCTTTGTCATCTTGAACGTAATCACCAGAAAGTCTCATTGGCGGGCAATCGGCTGGACACTTCTGGTTATGTGTCTAGTGACACTGATTTTTGACAATGTGATTGTTGGCTTAGGAATTGTTGACTACGACAGCAGCAAGATCAGCGGTCTGCTCCTAGGCTTAGTTCCAGTAGAGGATTTTGCATACACAGTAGTTTCAGTACTTGCTGTTAGCTCTATCTGGCACATGATGACAAGGAAGAAGTAATGGAAGCAATCAAGCAGCTCTTCTGGTCTTCCAGACCGGTTTCCTGGATCAACACTGCATTCCCTTTTGGTGCTACCTATGTCTTTATCAACCACAAAATTGATCTGACTTTTGTAATTGGAACTTTGTTCTTCCTAATTCCATACAACTTGTTGATGTATGGGATTAACGATGTCTTTGACTACGAGAGCGACCTTCGTAACCCTAGAAAAGGTGGTATCGAAGGAGCATTACTAAACAAGAAGTGGCACAAGCTAACCCTGTGGTCATCGACTCTTCTCTGCGTTCCTTTCCTCGTTTATCTCTATGCGATCTCAGATTTGAACTCAGCTCTTTGGCTGTCTCTTTTTGTCTTCACAGTCATCGCATACAGTGCTCCTAAGCTCCGCTTCAAGGAACGTGGCTTCCTAGATTCACTAACTTCATCTAGCCACTTCGTAGGTCCAATGATTTATGCTCTTTCTCTGTCGGGTGTAGATATGACTGAGCGTCCGGTGTTATCAAGCATCCTTGCATTCACTCTCTGGGGTGTTGCATCACATGCCTTTGGTGCTGTCCAAGACGTGAAGGCAGATAGAGAAGCCAGTATCTCTAGCATCGCCACCATGATTGGTGCAAAGGCAACTGTCTGGTTTGCATTCAGCTCTTACGCTGCTGCTGGAATTCTTGTTCTAAACACCATCTGGCCAGGTCCACTTGCTGCAGTTGCAGCAGTTCCATACCTGCTAATTCTCACACCGTATCTAAACATCACTGATGAGGATTGTGAGAGAGCAAATAAGGGTTGGCGCAGATTTATCTGGTTGAACTTCTTTGCTGGCTTTGTAGTTTCCCTGATTCTGATTTCTTCGGCAGTGTTTAGCTAGCCCTAGCCATCCAGTCAATCAAATACTCTTTCCTAAAGCCAGAAGCACAGTGGTGGCAACTGTATAGACGCTTAGGTCTTTGATATCTAAAGTGCTCATGCCCATTAGGACACAGTCCTCGGTAAGGCGCATAGGCTTTAGCAATCTCGTTACCGGTATAAGTTTCATTACGATAGCCAATTCGTTTGGCAGTCGCTAACCACTTCTTACCGTGGCCTTCTTTAGGGCCAACAAGAGCATGTGCAATCTCGTGCTTTACGGTCTGCATAACATCATCAATTGAATGAACCAGAGCAAGATACTTACTGACAGTGATTCTCTTATCGTTATAGTTACACAACCCAGCTCTTCTTCTGCCACTATCAAAACCAAACGACCACTCACGATCTTCCAGATGCTCCAGCATCTCGGTTTCAGCTAAAGCACGAAGGTAATCCCACCGGTCAGCAACCAGTCTGAGCTTCCTCCCGCCTTGACTGGTTGATTTCTGAACAAAGCCAAAGTCCTCGAGCGCTGCCACAAGGGATAACTGACTGACATCCGCCCTAACAGACACCTTGCCAAGTTTTAGTTCATCAAATGAATAGTCCAGGACCGCTCTAATGGCCTCAGCCACCCATGCCATGGTCCCAGCGTCCTGCTGTTCGACAACCAGCACAGCTCCTGGCCCTGTTTGCTTGAAATCAGTCAGGCTTACTTTGGCTATCTCAAGGAATCCTTCGCGTCTAACTAGCCAGAAATTCTCGTCGAGCGCTAGCAATTCAAGTCCGGATCTGGTCAAAGATGGGGTTTTTAGGTTCAAGGTGTCTAACATTTCAACCAAAGGCTAACCCCAACCCAGGTTTTTATGGGACCTAACCCGCTGCCTGTTGAAAACTTTTTACTGTGTATAAAGAATTGCCGTTTGTTTTCAGCTGGTTAACTTGCTGTTTCCCTTGCCTCTTTGGTCCACAGTGCTGACGAGGACTGAATTACTTCAACTCTCTCAACCACTTACTGGCACTTCTAGCTGAACCCTTAACCTGTTCAAGCCTTACCGCTACGAATCCAATTAACGCTGCTAGTAAGAGCAAGCCAATGACTACAAAGGCTGAACCAAGTGCGGTCATTCTTGTCCACAGCAGTGGAATTACTGTGACAATGAGTGAGATACCGCCAGGGACGAAGAAACCGGCAAGTTTTCGAACTGATCCAAGTAGCAAGAAGACTACTGAGACACCGAGCACAATTGCTAGTCGAGTCCAATCTGCAGACGTTGCATCCTCTGCACCAGTGCCAAGCTTTCCAATGACTCCAAACAGGGTTGGCAGCAGTGCAATTAGAGCTGGAACCCCGATGTATATCAGCGAGTTCATCTGAAGCTTGAATGTTGCTCGAATTCCAGCAAGAATTCCATAGATTACCAAACCAATAAACAGTGCCTGAAGTTCGAATCTAGTCCGTCCATCGTTGACCTGAGTGATGGACTGCCAGAGTATTGGCAACACGGTAACCGTTAGGAATGATCCGCTAGCGAGTGCGATACCTAGGTTTCCAAGACGCACACCGACAATAAGTAATACAGTGCTAATTGAAATTAGTCCTAATGCCTCAATCATCTTGAATTGAGGAACTCCAGTGAAGTCGGAACCGATAACTGAATAAACGGCGAAGGCCCCAGGGATAAGCAAGACAGTCAGCGGTACCCCTTGTCGAATAATGCTCTTCCAACGGTCTGAGTAGAGTTCAGAGAGTTTAGGTACGACTGTTGCGATACCGGCAGCAGCAATTAGACCAATTAGTTCAAAGCGATAGTCGGTAAACCCTTCAACTGCCCTAACAATTAGGGCAGACCCAGCAAGTGCTAATTGAACTGCTGCTACTAGAGAAACATAGATTGCTACCGGTGCTTTGAATTTTCTAATGAACACCGCTAGGGCAGCAAATGCAACGGCGGCAACAATCATCATCTTATATTCAGTTTCAGCCTCTGTTGCGCTGATGCCTGTGTATCGGTAACTACTCAGATAAAGAATCACTGAGCTGATCAACATCGGAACACGAGTGAATCTAGGCTCTCCTAGGTATGTTCCTCTGCTCATAAACAGAGCCACAACTGCAAGACCTAGAGAGACAAGCATCTCTGTGTAAACAAGGGCAGGGTTAATCTCATCTCCCGACCACATAGACGTAATCGGAGCAACCAGAACTGAAATACCTACAGAAATAGGAAGTATGGTCGGCCAACCAACGTTGTCGAAGCTGTAGTTGATCTTCTTGAGAATAAAGGTGGTGAGGATGTAGAAACCAAGTGCTCCAACTAGGAATAACAAGTCAACGGTGATCCCACGGTTGTTGATCAGGTTATCTGCCACCAGATATAAGGTGGTCAGGATTCCAGCGGAGTAACCAGCGAAAGCTTGAACCGAGCTCTTTCTGAAGAATGCTGTGATGTATGAAAGAACTGCGATTCCCGCAAAGTAGAGCGCGGTCCACAAACTCAAATACATGATCAGCCAGAGGAATAGGAAGCCACCGGTTGCAGCCTTCGCCTGAAGTAGGGCAATGAATCCGAATGCCCAGATGATCGGAACTGAACGAGCAACAGCGAGATCGGCATCCTCAACAATGCTCTTTGACCAACGACGACTAATGAACAGTCCAGAGACCAGCAGGTAAATGGCAATTGTTAGAGGAACTGC
>JBEAMR010000035.1:0-19990 GCA_041165845.1 Actinomycetota bacterium
CTAATGACTTCAGTGCTAACCACACCTGATGGTAAGACTGCTCTTGCTGAAGCAGCTCACGGAACTGTTACCCGTCACTACCGTGACTGGCAGGCAGGTAAGAAGACTTCAACTAACCCAATTGCTTCTATCTATGCTTGGACTCGTGCTCTTATGCACAGAGCAAAGCTAGATAACACTCCAGAGGTTCTAAGGTTTGCAGAGATACTAGAAGATGTTGTAATCAAGACTGTTGAAGCAGGACACATGACTAAGGATCTAGCAGCTCTTGTTGGAAGTGGTCAGGCCTTCCAGACCACAGACGAGTTCATGGCAACTCTTGCAGAGAACCTAAAGGCACGCCTTAACTAACTGTGAATAAGCGCAACTAGTTTTGCCTGTGTAAAACTCCAGCACGAAATGTGCTGGAGTTTTATCTTTGGGGGCATGTATAAACACAAAAAATATAACTGGCTAAGACCAATTCTTCTTCCCAGTGCTCTTTCGGTAATCATCGGGTTGGCTGTTGTTCCTCAAGTTCGAGCTCAGGCAACAACGCCAACACCTTCCTGCAACGTAAGTCGAACAAGTTGCACAATCACATTCCCATATTCAGGTGACTACTACGTTTGGACACCTCCTGCGGATATCAGAACTATGAACATCTCACTCTCTGGAGCTCAAGGAGGTAGAGGAGGAGGTAATGGTTCAAAGACCAATGCGACCTTCAAGACGCTCCCGACAGGAAGCCTCTACGTTTATGTTGGTGGGCAGGGTTCATCAGGTAATGGTGCTGCTGGTGGATACAACGGTGGAGGAGCAGCAGGCTCTGGTCACGGTGATGAAGGTTCAGGTGGAGGTGCAACTGACATTAGAACAAGTACTGCTTTAGCTGATCGCATAGCTGTTGCCGGTGGTGGAGGAGGTACCGGTGGTTGGGTGGGTGGAAATGGTGGTTCAGCCGGTGGTCCAACTGGAGTGTCTGGAGGCAATGGGCAGGGTCTGGGTGGTTCTGGTGGTACTCCGACTTCAGGTGGTGCTGGCGGTATTTCATTTGGAACAGCAACTAACAATGGTTCTGCTGGAGCTATTGGACAGGGTGGTGCTGGGGGTTCCGCGACAACCCCAGGTTCAACTGTTGCCGGCGGTGGCGGCGGTGGCGGCGGATACTTCGGTGGTGGCGGTGGAGGTGCCGATACCGATCCAGTTGGGGTCGATGGTGGCGGTGGCGGCGGTGGTTCGAGTTATGTGAACACCACAAAGCTCAATACGGTCTCTTACTACTCCGCCTTCCAGTCGGGAAATGGAACAGCGAGCATTACATACAACCTCGGCCCTTCGGTGACTTCGTTCACAGCGCCTATCTCACCCAGCAATGCTGTTTCGCCAGTATTTAACATCACCTTCGGGCAATCCGTGACAGGCCTCACTGCTGATGATTTCACCATCTCCGGAACCGCAACGGGTTGCTATGTATCCACGCTTACCGGTTCCGGTGCCAACTATGCGGCAAAGGTTAATGGCTGTCAGGATGGAACAATTAGTTTGACTCTAAAAGCAGACTCAGTGACAGGAAATGCAATTGGTCCCGTTCGACCAGTCTCAACTTCACCGATCATTCTGGATAGAACTGTCCCTGAACTAGACACATTGGTCAAGCAAAACAGTTCTAATAGCTTGCTTGTCTATCGAGCTACTTTCACTGAGCCAGTTACAGGGCTAACCGCCGACAGTGTGGATTGGAACGTAAAAGGTGATGGCTGTGCTATCCAGTCAATGACTGGCTCGGGTAGCCAATTCACAATCACAATTAGTAACTGCCTCGAAGGAAGACTCGCTGGTTTGGTTCTGAACTCTTCCTCAGTGATTGATGCCGCAGGAAACATTGGCCCTAGTTTGCTCAACCAAACCAACACGACCAAGATCGACACAACTGCTCCAGTGATTCACGTCTTTGATGTGACTGAACCGGGGGCCGCTGGAACACCGAGCTGGGTATTTGACAGTGAGGAGCCGGTAAGTGGAATGTCTGCGGCGAACTTTAGTTTCTCGGGAACTGCGGAATCTTGTTCGATGAATTACTCGGTGCTCAGACCAGGACTTGGCTGGCAAGTGACACTACTCAACTGTGGAGTTGGAACTACTCAAGTCACACTGGCAGCTAACTCTGTTGCAGACAGCGCTTCGAATATCGGTCCGATAGAGGAGGTCGCATCAAACCTAGTGACAATCACTCCAGATGAGATTGTCAATCAAAATATTGAACCTAGCTCTCCAACTGGTGGCGCTGTTACCATCACCCCCGAAGAAGAGGTGAAAATCTACTCGCCAGCACAGGAGCCTCATTCACAAACTCAGATTGAGGCAACTAAGCCTGAAGTTCAGCCAAAGACAATATCTAAGGAACTAGTTCAGCAAGCGCAGAAAAAAGTTATCAGTTCTAATTCGCAACATCAGTCTTGGTTAGTAGCCCTCGGCCTCTCGGTTGTTGCGCTAGCTGTTTCTTCATTGGCGGCTGGATCTCATTTGAGAACAAGGAGACGTAAGCACTAGTCGAGTAAAGACCCTCGCTCTAGCGGAAGATTACTGTTCTGTCAGTATCGAGTAATACTCGGTGCTCGGCAAACCATCTAACTGCTTGAGCGAGGGTTTTCGACTCAACGTCCTGTCCGATAGCAACAAGCTCTTTCTTAGAATCACCGTGATCAACGCGCACAACATTCTGTTCGATGATTGGCCCCTCATCCAGGTCACTGGTTACAAAGTGAGCGGTAGCACCGATTAGCTTCACCCCGCGAGCGTGAGCCTGAGCGTAAGGGTTAGCGCCCTTGAAGCCAGGTAGGAACGAGTGGTGGATGTTGATGATTTTGCCTTCAAAGTCAGCGCAGAACTCAGGGCTCAGGACCTGCATGAATCTGGCCAGCACGATGAGTTCGATGTCAGCCAGTTTGATGTAATCACGGAGCATGTGCTCAAAAGCGGCTTTACTGGCGGCATCTGGAATTGAATGGCTTTCAAACTTCACGCCGTAAAACTCAGCTAGTTCAGCAAGATCCGGGTGGTTGCTAAAAACAGCCGGAATCTCAATCGGGATTTGACCAGAGCGTTGGTTGAATAGAAGATCGTTTAGGCAATGGGCACTCTTACTTACTAAAACTAAGGTTCTAAGCTTTCGCCCAACCTCATCCAATTGCCAGTCCATACCAAAGGTTTCAGCAACTCCAGCAATCTGGCTTGAAAATTCTTCCTTGCTGGCTGAAACCTCAACCTGAAGACGCATAAAGAACTTACCTGTCTCAGCGCTGGTGAACTGCTGGCTTTCGGTGATATTTCCCGAGGCTGCGACTATAGCTCCAGAGATGGCGTGGACAATGCCTGGCTTGTCCTGACAGACAAAGGTGAGCACCCAGTGGTTCAATGGCTTGGTCATAGGGTCAAGTTTAGAGTGATAACCCCAGTTTTCCTCGGTGTTCATCTCTGCTCAGGGGCAGTGGTTATAGAATTGCCTTATCGCAACTGGCGCTAAAGATGGGGTTCCATCAGGGAGCGAAGGCATTTTGGTCGTGCGCCTGGGCCAATCCGTTCAAGCCAACATAGGAGTTCCCAATTGTCTAATTTGCCATCAACATTCAATAATCCACTCGAAGCAACTGATCCGGAGATTGCTGCAGTTCTAAAAGCTGAACTGGATCGTCAGCGCAACTTCCTAGAGATGATTGCCTCGGAGAACTTTGTCTCCAGAGGGATTCTCGAGGCTCAGGGTTCAGTGCTGACTAATAAATATGCGGAAGGGTACCCAGGTAAGCGTTACTACGGTGGTTGTGAAGCCGTTGACATTGCAGAAAATCTTGCTCGTGACCGCGCTAAGGAACTCTTCGGGGCAGAACACGCTAACGTACAACCACACTCTGGTGCTAGCGCTAACGCTGCCGTTCTAATGGCACTGGCAAACCCAGGAGATCGAATCCTGGGGCTAGAACTTGCTCACGGTGGTCACCTAACTCACGGTATGAAGTTGAACTTCTCAGGCAAGATGTATGAAGCCCATGCATATGGCCTAGATCCTGAGTCATTCCTAATTGATATGGATGTTGTCAGGGCTAAAGCACACGAGGTAAAGCCTCAGGTTCTTATCGCTGGTTGGTCTGCATATTCTCGTCACCTTGACTTTGCAGAGTTCAGAAAGATTGCTGATGAAGTTGGTGCAAAACTCTGGGTGGATATGGCTCACTTCGCAGGATTAGTTGCGGCTGGTGTTCACCCGAGCCCAGTTCCGTACGCAGACGTTATTTCAACAACAGTTCACAAAACTCTGGCCGGACCTCGTTCAGGGTTGATCCTTTGTAAAGCAGAGTTTGCTAAGAAGATTGACTCTTCTGTATTCCCAGGTCAACAGGGTGGCCCACTGATGCACGTAATCGCAGCTAAGGCAGTTGCCTTCAAAGCGGCGATGGGTGAAGAGTTCAAGGAGAGACAAGCAAGAACTATTCGTGGAGCGCAGATAATCTCCGAGCGTCTAATGCAGCAGGATGTTAGGGCCAATGGTGTAGATGTCTTAACTGGTGGAACTGATGTTCACCTAGTTCTAGTTGATCTTCGTAACTCACCGATTGATGGTAAAACTGCTGAAGACCTGCTGCACGATGTCGGTATCACAGTAAACCGAAACTCTGTTCCTAATGATCCAAGACCAGCTCTTGTCACCTCAGGTGTTCGGATTGGAACTCCAGCTCTAGCTACGCGGGGTTTTGGAGAAGTTGAATTTACCGAGGTTGCAGACATCATCGCTTCAGTTCTAATGCCTAACCCAGACATCAACGCTCTTGGTGACCGTGTCCGCAAGCTAACCGAAGCTTTCCCGCTATACAGCGGCCTAGAGAACTGGTAAAGCTTTGAACGCTATCGTTCTAGACGGCCTCGCTACTGCCAAACAGATAAAGGCAGAACTTTCACTAAAGGTTGTTGAACTAAAGCAAAAAGGCATCACCCCAGGGCTTGGAACACTATTAGTTGGCGATGACCCGGGTTCACACAGTTATGTCTCTGGTAAGCACAGAGACTGTGAAGAAGTTGGTGTGCACTCAGTCAGGATTGACCTACCGGCAGATGCGAGTGCTGGGGATGTGAAGGCAGCTATCAAAGATCTGAATGATGCTAGGGATGTCACCGGATATATCATCCAGCTACCGCTACCTTTTGGTTTTGATACTAACGAGATGCTCGAACTAATTGATCCAGCTAAAGATGCAGACGGGTTACATCCAGTAAACCTAGGCAAACTAGTTCTTGCTGGCTCTGATCCGATGACCTCACCTCTGCCTTGCACACCAGCAGGAATTGTTGAACTACTTGAGCGATACCAGGTTGAACTCTCCGGAGCAGAAGTTGCCGTTATTGGTAGAGGCATCACCGTTGGTCGCCCACTGGGTTTATTGCTGAACAAAAAGGGAGTGGATGCAACCGTGACACTTCTGCATTCACGCTCAAAAGACATTCCTAGCGCAGTAAAGAGAGCTGACATTGTTGTTGCTGCCCTCGGCTCGCCACACTTTGTAAAGCCAGAGTGGATAAAGCCTGGAGCAGCTGTTCTGGATGTTGGAATTACCAGAGTTTATTCGGGATTAGTTGGAGATGTTGATCCTGGTGTTGCACAGGTCGCAGGTTTCTTATCACCTAATCCAGGTGGAGTGGGGCCAATGACCAGAGCTATGTTGGTCCGCAATGTAGTAGAGGCTGCCAGTAATCACTGACAGCCTCTAAACAGTTACTTATCTTTAGTAATTCTCGTTAACGTATGCCTGGAGCAAATCGCTAAAGCAGGATAGGTTTTCCTGGATAACTGGAAGACGTTCGTCTAGGTATGCCAGCGAGATGTCTTGATAGATATCAGCCAGTTCAAAGTCTTCGTTGTATAGCTTGATGGTGTCTACGTTCTCATCACACCAACCAGCAAGTTCTGGTTTGACCAAAGTTAGAGTGTATGGAGTGCTCGACTTGTTGTCAGCTCCGGTCACCGTAATAGTCAAAGTGTTGTTTCCAACCTCAAAGCCGCTGTCACCTTCAATCTCAACAGAGGCCTTCTCATCGTCAGTTGTTACGACCAGGTAGACCTGATCGATACCGGTAGGAAGCTCGATAGTGTCACCCGGCTCGTAAGCAGTTCCAGTAACACCCTCTTCATAGGTGAGAGTAAGTTCTTTGATTGTGGTTGGGCTCTGCGACACAAAGTTTTGAGCGATTACACCAACAGCCAGCAAACCTGCTACCGCCATAACAATAGGGAAAGTAAATTTTTTCACTCTATTCAATTCCTAACTATATTCCGTGCGTGAAAAGCACACTGGGTTCTAGTTTCTCACGAAATCGAACCTCAAGGGGTTCGTGTTGAGGGAATTGGCAGGGTTGGCCTAGGAGATGGGGTAAAAATAGGCGTAAAACTAGGGGTTGGCCTAGGCGTGACGGTTGGGACGGGCTTCGGGGACTGGGTTGGCGTATAGCTGGGAGTTGGCCTAGGAGTATTGGTTGGCTTTGGAGTTCCGGTAGGTCTAGGAGTGTAGGTAGGGGTTGGATGAATTGGTTTTTCGTATATTAGGGTCACGGTTGGCACCGGCTTAGGGGTAGGAATGGTAACCTCATCCACTACGTAAACGGTAGCGGTGCAGAGGAAAGTCTTCTGGTTACTAGAGCTGTTGGAATATTTGGCTCTAAAACTATCTCTCGTGGAGTATCCGTAGTAATTCTGAGAAGAACCACAACTACTATCACTCGCGCTATAGCCGCTGGACAGGTAGGTGATGGTTACTTGCTTGTATTGAACCGGGCTAGTCGCGTTAGCGGCTGCCCCAAGGGAAATAAATGCCGATCCAATCATGGCCAGGATGCCAGATACGAACATCGGGACAGCTAGTTTCTCAATTGTGCTTCTCTTACTCATTTTGTCTCCATTTGGGTTCTGGTGGTTAAAGACTAAACCCGACCGCAGACAAAGAGGAGACTTAGCTGAGCATCTGGGTTCCAGCCAGTTCTCGGTAAAGGGGTGTTGATTTCAGCAACTGTTTGTGCGAGCCAGCTCCAATGACTTTACCCTGGTCAATTACGATGATTTGATCGCTATCAACCACGGTTGAGAGACGGTGGGCAATTACGATCATGGTTCTGTTCTTGGCAACGGCGTCAATCGCTTCACGCATACGCTGCTCATTTAGGCCATCCAAACTTGAAGTTGATTCATCCAGCAACATTATGGGCGGTGCGCTCAGAAGTGTTCGAGCAATAGCTAATCTCTGGCGTTCACCACCCGAGAGCATGATTCCCTGCTCGCCAACCTCAGCATCCAGTCCACGCTTATCTCTTTTAAGAACTGAAGTTAGGTTGACTTCCTTCAAAACTCTTCTAAGTTCGCCTTCAGAAGCTTCGGGTGAACCAATAAGTAGATTCTCTCTGATGCTTCCAGCAAGAACCGGAGCGTCCTGTTCGACATAACCAATTTGGCCCCTTAGATCAGATCTGCTGATTGAATGAACAGCCTGACCATCGAGAAGAATTTCCCCGCCGGTCGGCTCATAAAACCTTTCAATCAAACTAAAAATAGTTGACTTACCAGCTCCAGAAGGTCCCACGATGGCTACTCTTGAGCCACGTTCGATCTTGAACGAAACACCCTTGAGAACTTCTTTTGGTTCACTCAGCACAGGTGCTGCATCAGGAATAGGTTTACCATCTTTGTCCAGAGATACCTCAGGTCTCGCTGGATAACGGAATTTAACGTTCCTGAATTCAATAGCTGTTTTGTTGACAGCAGAGCGTCGAGATTTCTGAGCTCTCTCAGCGTCAGTATCTTCAAGAGGAATGTCTAAAATTTCCTGGATGCGGGCTAACGCACCAAGGGCTGATTGGACTGAAGAGTATGCACCAAAAAACTGGCCAACCGGTCTAATCATGATGAACATCAGAAGGATGAAAGTAATAAGTGATGCAACTTCTGTTTGCCCTGAAGCAACACGATAACCACCAACGCCTAAGACAACAATGAATGCTCCGTTGGCTGCTAGTCCACCGATTGGAGTTACCCAGGAGTTGATTCCAGCAATCTTGACACCCTGGCTAAAAGCTTCTGTGGCATCGGATTGAATCTGAGCTGACTCTCTGGCTTCTGCTCGAGCCGCTCGGATTGTTCTGACTGCTGACAGAGCTCTCTCAACAGAGGCTGACATGTTTCCAACGCGTTCTTGAGCCTTGGTCGTTGCCGCTCTGATTCTTCTTGAGGTTACTCCGATGGCAGCAACAGCGATTGAAATCATCAGTAGGGTAATTAGAAGAAGCAACCAGTCAATGATTGCCATGGCAACAACGGAGCCAACGAAGAGAAGAGCTCCACCTGCACCATCGACTAGACCCTGGGTAAGGGCAGCTCTGAGGAGTGTGGTGTCTGAACCAACCCGGGAAACTAGGTCTCCAGTTCTTCTCAGGTCGTATTCAAAAATAGGAAGTCTTAGCAATCTGGTTGAGAGTTTAGATCTGGCGGAGAAAACTACCCCTTCACCAGCCTTAGCAAGCATGTAGTACATTGCTCCGCTAGCAACTGCGCTAAGTAGTGTAATAACCAGAAGAGTCATTGCCAGAGGGACAACATCTGCACCTTCCTGAACTGTGCTTATGATGTTGCCCACCACTAGAGGTTGGGCCAGATTCACACCAGCTGATATCAGGCTCAGGACCACCGCAACAATTAGGAGTCTGTGCTGTTCTTTCATGTATGGCCAGAGCTGGCTGAACTTTGCCTTAGGACCAGAATCTTTCTTACCAGGTCTATTTCCTCTGGGGCCGAATGAGCTCATTTTTTGCCTTACTGTTCTAGCCCTGGATCACCCAGGACTGCTTCGTTGATTAGGTACCTTATTTCTTGAAGGGAAAGCGCTTCTGTATAGGCGGTGTTCTTATAAAACTTACTGAAATCTACCGACTGCAATGCTTTGAGAACTCTTTTGTCATGAAGTTTAAGAAACATAATGGTGCTGTTAGGAACCCGATCAAAGCTAGTTCTAACCTTCCCACACCCATAACCAAAAACTGTTAGAGCAACATCAGCTTCTTCTGGCTTTACTTTGGTTAGCAGTCCTTGATCTTTGACTCTTACGACTGGCCTTAGTTCGTCTCTCTTTTCCCAGATCTGGAAACAGGTGTTGAGTCGTGCCTTTTGCCAAATCATCTCACCAAGTTCATCAACATAGTCAATAGAGAGGTTTTCATCGTGAATAAGGTGAAAGTTTCTGTTTAGACGATTCAGCACAGACCATTTGCGCCAGCTTCTAGGGACTACGAATGCGATGTATTGGCTGTGTTGAGCTGCTCTATTGAAGAAGGGGATACTCAGCGAGTTATTTCTTCCAAACGGTGGATTAGAAATAGTGATGGCATTACTAACCTTCTCTAGACCTTTGGCTTCCAGCAAGAAATCAGCAAGCAGTATGCCCTCAGCTTTAGGTTCTATGTCAAAGCTGATTAGCTTTCCTGCATTCAGAGCTTTGGCTGCTTTAACAAATGAGCCAGTCCCCCCAGCTGGTTCAATTACTGTTTTGTCTGCAAAACCGCCGACTCTATCGCTAACAGTGGTGGCTAATCTAAGGGCTAGATCGGTTGGAGTATAGAACTGCTCTTTGCCAGTTGTTCTGCGATTACCTGGGCGCACTTTGACGCTCTTGGCGGGGTTCATTCCTAAAGGATATCAGTTTCGGTGAATAGACTAGGAGGCTGTGGCTAGTAATGAGCCTCAAAACTTAGATAGAAGGACACAACGCTGTGCCAAGAGAATCAGTCAAAAAAGCCTTGCCAGAGGCGATGATTACCGCAACCGAACTCACCAAGAAATACGGTGACTTCGTTGCAGTTGATGGTGTGAACTTCACTGTTCGTAGAGGTGAATCCTTCGGTCTACTAGGACCTAACGGTGCTGGCAAATCAACCACTATGAAGATGATTGCCGCCACCAGCCAGCGAACCGGCGGCGAACTGGTTATTTTAGGTAAAGACCCAAACACTCAAGGTCCTGAGATTAGAGCTCACCTAGGTGTTGTTCCACAGCAGGACAACCTGGATCGTGAACTTAAGGTCTGGGAGAACCTAATGGTTTACGGTCGTTACTTCGGTCTTAGCCGTAAGTGGCTCAAGGGAAAGATCGAGGAGCTTCTAGAGTTTGCCCAGCTAGTGGACAAGCGTAACAACAAGACTGAGGAACTCTCCGGTGGTATGAAGAGAAGACTCACTATTGCTAGAGGGTTGGTAAATGAACCTGAGATTCTTCTTTTGGATGAACCAACCACAGGTCTAGACCCTCAAGCTCGACACATCCTTTGGGACAGATTGTTCCGACTGAAGGAGCAGGGCGTCACTCTGGTTATCACTACCCACTACATGGATGAAGCTGAACAGCTCTGTGACCGTTTGATGGTTATGGATAAGGGCAAGATCATGGCTGAGGGTTCACCTGCAGAACTAATCAAGAAATATTCCAGCAAGGAAGTTCTTGAAGTTCGTTTCGGAAGTGAAAACAACGTTGTCTTCGCTGAGAAGCTAAAGGGTATTGGTGAGCGTCTAGAAGTTCTTCCCGACCGTATCTTGGTCTATGCACAATCAGGTGAGAAGTGTCTAGAGCAGATTGTGAAGCTAGGACTAGAGCCGGTTACCTCACTGGTTCGTAGATCATCTCTGGAAGATGTTTTCCTTCGCCTAACTGGAAGAACCTTGGTCGAGTAATGTCTCTTGATGTCAGACCAGAAGCCAAGATGAGCTGGGTAGGAGCTGCCAAGCTAGTTGATCCTCAAGTGAGTATCCGTTTCGGCGCTCTCTTTGTTGCTGAGAACAGAATCCGCAACATGATGAAATGGTGGGCAAGCATTCTTGCCTTCGGTATCGGTAACCCTAGTTTGTATTTGTTATCTATCGGTATCGGTGTCGGCTCTCTAGTTGATTCATCCCTCGGCCCCAACGCCATTGATGGGGTCAGCTACCTAACCTTCCTAGCCCCAGCACTACTAGCAACAGCTGGCATTCAAGGAGCGATGGATGAGGTTACTTGGCCAACCCTTGAAGGATTTGTTTGGGATAGAACATTCTTCTCAATGAACTCAACTGCTATTACCGGTAAGCAGATTGTTGATGGCATCATGCTGGCGGCAATGGCTCGCTGTGTGCTTCAGGTGTTTATGTATGAGTTGTGTCTTCTAGCATTTGGAGCAATCACGTGGCAGTCAATTCCAATCTTGTTGCTTGTTTCAACAACAGCAGGATTTGGTTTTGCTGCAATCATGCTTGGCTTATCGGCGAGCATCAAAGATGACGATGGCATGTTTGCTCTAATTGGAAGGTTTGTAATCACTCCGATGTTCATGTTCTCTGGAACTTTCTACCCAATTACTTCAATGCCTATCTATCTGCAGTGGATTGGTTGGATTTCCCCACAGTGGCATGCGACCAACCTGGGTAGAGCTATGTCCTATGGCATGCCTATTGAGTCTTGGTTGTTGTATGTGCACTGGGGTCTGATGTTGGTGATGGCTGTTATCGGTATTACCTGGTCACACCGAATCTTTGTGAAGAGGTTAGCTAAATGAGTTTGATCAATACAGCTGTTGATTCAGCTATCGCTATCGCTGAGAAGCGTAAAGGCAAGATGGGTGCCGGTGTTTACTCCGGTAGACCAGGTGTTGTCCTAGAGCGTGGATACTATGCTCTGAAGTCTTCAACCTGGATGGTAGTTGCCTCTGGCTTTGTAGAACCAGTGTTCTACCTGCTGGCTTTTGGGTATGGAATTGGTCAGTTCATTGATGGCACCACCGATGGTGCTGGCAACCCAATTACCTATGCCCAGTTCATAGCTCCTGCACTACTTGCCACCTCAGCGATGAACGGTGCTATCTATGACTCAACCTGGAACGTGTTCTTCAAGATGCACTTCGGTAAGGTCTATAACGGCATGCTCTCAACTTCGATGGGAACTCTAGATGTTGCTCTCGGCGAGATTGGTTGGGCGCTTCTAAGAGGTCTTGCATATGCAATTGGATTTATGGCTGTTGTTTCTGGAATGGGATTGATTCCATCCGTCTGGGGATTGCTTGCAATTCCTGCAGCAGTATTGGTTGCCTTTGGGTTTGCCTCTGTTGGTATGGGAGTTACCAGTTACCTGAAGAACCATCAGCAGATGCAGTGGATTCAGTTTGTAATGCTACCGATGTTCTTATTCTCTGGAACCTTCTACCCACTGAGCATCTACCCTGAGGTAGTGCAGTGGTTTATTCAAGCTCTGCCACTGTGGCAAGCAATTGAATTGATCAGAGGACTGACTCTAGGTGTCTTGAACTGGGCCATGTTAGGTCATGCCCTCTACTTCGTCGCAATGATAATCGGCGGGCTGTTCTTCACAACCCGCCGACTAACAGCTCTGTTCTTGCGCTAGCTAGTCTCCTGAAACAGATCCAAAGATAGCCAGCACGATGTTCAGTGTGGTGAGTCCTGCAATTGTTGGGACAGCCCAAACCGGAGGGTTCTCCTTCTTGCGGAAAGTGTATGCGACGAAGAAGATGACAGTTAGCGAGATGCTCTTTAGAGCAATCACCACTGCATTTAGTTTGGTTGGGTCAACTGCTAGACCTGCCATGGCAAGACCGGTTGCAAGCATTAGGTATGAACCGTGCAGGATGCCAGGGGATACCTTGATGCCCTTGGTTAGATCCTTCACGTTGCTGAAGAAGCCAGCTAGCAAAACTGCAATACCGAGGATATGCAGCACTAAGAAAATGTGGATTAGTAGTTCTTTAGTTGAATCGTCCATGGTGCTCTTTTCTGTTTAGGTAACAGAAATAGTCTATGAGCGAAGCATTGCCATACTGATAGCAGCCTCGACTGCTTCTGCACCTTTATCTTCTTTGCTCTCTGGTAAGCCAGCTCTATCTAGAGCCTGCTTTAGGTTGTCTACGGTCAGTAATCCAAAGCCAATTGGAGTATCTGTGTCCAGTTGAACTTGAGTAAGACCTGCGGTTGCTGAGTCGCAGACAAAGTCAAAGTGTGGGGTTTCACCCTTGATGACTACACCTAGAGCGATAACAACATCAGCGCCATCGTCGATAGCCCACTTAGCTGCTAGCGGTAGTTCAAAAGCTCCCGGCACTTTGATGATTGAGTAAAGATCGTTACCAGCAGCTTTTAGTGACCTCTCAGCACCAGCAAGTAGTGCGTCAGCAATCTCGGTGTGCCAGGAGGTAACAATTATTGTTACGGCAAGGTCTCTTGCATCGATTTCTAGCTTTGGGGCGTGACCTGCCATTAGTTTTCCATTTCTGCGATGATCTCAGGAAGACGGTGGCCCATCTTTGATCTCTTTGTTTCTAGGTAGCCAAGGTTCTGAATTGCTTCACCGACGATGACTGGAACATATGAGGTTACTGGGATACCAGCTTCAGTTAGGAAGTTAGCCTTTGCAGGGTTATTTGTCATCAGTCTTACGCTTCTAACTCCAAGTTCACGAAGAATAGAAACAGCAGCACCATACTCTCTAGCTTCAGAAGGAAGACCTAGCGCTAGGTTTGCTTCAACGGTGTCCAGACCCTGTTCTTGAAGTGCATAAGCCTTGAGCTTATTTAGGAGACCAATACCGCGGCCTTCTTGACCTCTTAGGTAGATAACAATTCCACCGTTAGGGTCAGCTTCAATCATGTCCATTGCATACTGCAACTGAGGTCCACATTCACACTTCAAAGAACCAAAAGCTTCACCGGTAATACATTCACTGTGAAGGCGGACTAGAACATCTTTACCTGTTGGATTTCCCTTGATGATTGCAACGTGATCTGCACCAGTTTTGATGTCGTAGTAACCGCGAAGCTTGAAGTTGCCATGAATAGTTGGAACGTTTGCTTCAGCTTCGAAACGAATTCTGTTGTTAGGTGTTGTCACCAACTGAATAGAGTTCAGATCTAGATACTCAACCAACTGAGCAACAGTGATTACTGGCAGGTCTTCACTCTGGCCGAACTGAACCAAATCATCGAACCTCATCATTGAACCGTCTTGGTTCACCATCTCACCGATGATTGCAACAGGGGAAAGACCTGCAAGCTTGAGTAGATCAACTGCCGCTTCGGTGTGACCGCGTCTACCAAAGACACCGTGAGGGTGAGCGCGAAGTGGCAGGATGTGACCTGGTCTAATCAGTGACTCAGGTCCTGCTGTTTCACTAGCAAGTGTTCTAGCGGTTAGAGCACGATCAGCTGCTGAAATACCGGTGCTCTCACGAGCAGCAGCGTCTACGGTAACGGTGTAGTTAGTTGAGTGAGGGTCCTGGTTGTTAGTTGTCATCAGTGGGAGCTCAAGCTGGTTAGCTGTGTGCTCATCCATTGGTGCACATAGGAAACCAGAGGTCTTGTTTACAAACCAAGCCATCCACTCGGTAGTCATGAACTGCGCTGCCATGATGGCATCGCCTTCATTCTCACGGTTCTCATCGTCCGCTACAAATACAGGTTTACCTGAACGTAAGGCCTCTAGAGCCTGTTCGATAGTTGCAAGTGCCATTAGTTGTTTCTGCTTTCTAGTAGTCGTTCGATGTGCTTAGCCATGATGTCAACTTCAACATTGACCTTGTCGCCTGGGCTCTTATAGCCAAGGGTTGTTACCTTCAGTGTCTCTGGAATCAGGGAAAGACCAACAAAGTCTTCACCTAATTCATTCACTGTCAGTGAGATGCCGTCTAGAGTGATTGAACCCTTTAGCACCACATACTTCATTAGTTCAACTGGGATTCTGATCCTCACCCAGTCCCAGTTCTCACTAGCTTCTCTAGAGATGAACTCACCAACACCATCAACGTGTCCTTGAACATGGTGTCCACCAAAACGAGTGTTCATAGTCATCGCACGCTCTAGGTTGATGACATCCCCAACCTTCACACCGTTCATGCTGGTTAGTCTGATGGTCTCGTGCATCACATCTGCTGTGAAGGTGCCATTCTCAATCTCAATCGCAGTCAAACAGGTACCACTGCAGGCAATGGAGTCACCACGCTTGATGTCGCTGGTAACCAGTGGGCCTTCGATGGTAAGCCTTAGCGCATCAGGCTGTTCTTCAATAGCCACTACCTTGCCAAGTTCTTCAATGATTCCGGTAAACATTAGTTCTCTCCTTTTGGTGTGGCTCTAATAAACAAATCAGCACCTAGCTGTTTGATTTCAACAAAGTTCAACTGCAAAGCATCCGCCATGGTGTTGATACCGATTTCGGTAACGGCAACATTGCTTCCACCTAGTAGTAGTGGTGCTTGATAGATCAGCACTTCATCAAATAGTCCCTGCTGAATAAACTCACTGGCTATTTCAGCTCCACCTTCAACCAGGACATGCCTTGTTCCTCTAACCCAGAGCTGCGACAGGACATCATTCAGATCATGAGTCTTTAGCTGAACGGTTGGAGCATCCTCGTTGAAGACTCTAAGGTCAGGGGATAGTTCACTATTACCAACAACAACACGAAGTGGTTGGTGTTCGTATCTAGAACCATCTGGCTTACGAGCAGTTAGGTCTGGGTTGTCGTATTTCACAGTGCCGGTTCCGACCAAGATCGCATCCAACTGAGATCTTCTGAAGTGGACATCTTCTCTAGCTTCAGAACCAGTAATCCATTTACTGGTCTTATCGCTAGCAGCGCTTCTACCATCAAGGGTCTGAGCCCACTTCAAGGTAATAAAAGGTCTCTGCTTCTGCATTGCAGTTAGCCAGATACGACCCTGCTCTTTGGCCTGCTCCTCTAGAACACCGAAGATAACTTCAACACCAGCATCTTTGAGAGTCTGTGCTCCATTAGCTGATTCATTACCTGGATCCTTAGTTGCATAGACAACACGAGAAATACCAGCAGCAATTAGTGCTTGAGCACACGGTCCAGTTCTACCGGTGTGATTGCATGGCTCTAATGTCACAACGGCAGTTGAACCATCAGGAACACTTGCTAGCTTGCTAAGAGCATCAACTTCCGCGTGAGGAGTTCCAGAACCCTTGTGAAAGCCTTCGGCAATAACATTCAAATCTCTATCAAGGATGAGAGCGCCAACCTGAGGGTTGACTCCATATGCTGGTCCGAGTGCAGCTAGCTCAAGTGCGCGGCGCATCGCCGGTTCAAACACACTGAGATTTGTCATCCCGAGCCTTCCTAAAAGAAGCACTTCGGGGCATGGTCGGCAGGCGACCAAAGGCTAAACCCTTAAAAGGGCCAGCCTTCTGTTCTTCTACCATCCGGACTTTAACCGTCGGTTCTGGAGTTTCACCAGATCAACCGCCAAACCACCTAAAGGTGTTGCCAATTAAGGCTGCTTGTCGGGTCGCGGACTATAACCGCCGGTTCAGATTTACACTGACCCCGAAGAACTTTAGTTTCAGTCTACTAGGGCTTTACTTGGACGGGCCAAACCATCTTGATGTATCAAAGTCAGACCCCACGGTGTAAGTCTTTGTTTTGTTATTGAAACAAATGAGCATCAGCTTGCCGCCCATGCAGTATTCACCCCAGATAACTACTATCTTGTTGACATTGACTAATTTCCTGATATTGGGGTATCTCAAAAGAGTTTTCTTTACATTCGCAGGAATTGCCGTTGGCGTCGGCTTATTGGTGGGGGTCGCCTTTGGTGTTGGCTTATTGGTAGGGGTTGCCTTTGGTGTTGGCTTTACAGTCGAATTGGCGGTGACCTTCAGCGATGATTTCTCGATGGCTATTGGTGAAGCGGCCTGGCTAGAACTTCCAAATGCAATCGCAAGGAAAGCTGAAAGTGATAGGAGTGTCCCAAACGCTGTTTTTATTCTCGGCTTTGCAACCAGATTAAATCGGGACATTTGAGGTATCCAATCCGTATATTTGCATGAGGGCGTTGTAATCACCAGGGCCTAGTCCAGTTTTCTCCCTGGTGCAGTATTCAGTGTATTCTGACATGATCTGATGCCTCTCGAAGGGAACATGCTCCAAACCAATGGCGTGTCCAAATTCATGCGCTGCGACGTTGACTAAAAAATATTCCAAAATGGGGCAAATCAGAGGATCGGGGTAATCGAAAAAGTAGTCATTGTATGAAGAGTTGATAACAACATCAGCCTCCGTCCAGATCTGAAGCGTGGAATTCACGTTTCTGCAGGTAATTCCGAGTGTGCCATTGTGTCCGAGGGCCTTCCATGAAACTAGGTTGAAGTTGTCAAATTGACCACCACAACCCGAACTTGAGACCCTCGATGTCTTGGTGGTTGTGATACCCATAAACCGTGCTTTGAAATTAGTCGAAAAGGATTCACCTGTGCATCTGTTCACTGGGTACTGCCAAAGGCTGATTGCCTCCTGAATCCTTGAAAGAGCTCGGATTGAACTCTCTCCGCGAGGATCATAGAACCAGTCAAATCTCTTGTTCCACTTCACCCCTGAATCCTGAAAAACCCCGTGCAGGCATCCTAGATCTGTTATTCCCGCACTGCCGCCGCCATCAGCAATGAGAGCCACTGTGAGGTTTTGACCAACAGTTCCGTTGCCCGAGGAATCGGATGATTCAAAAGAGCCAACTTTGAGTATGTAATCTGAAGTAAGTGAAATCGAATGAGTGACTTCAGAGCCGTCAATTTTAGACACTGTTAATATTGTCTGTTCCCCAGGCTCAGGTATTCGTACTTTGGTTCCGTCGTCAAAGCCAATATCGAAGGATGAGTTAGCGCATATCTGTATTGATTCAATCTCCACAGCAGTTGGAACTTGAAAGTAATCTGATTTGCAAGTTGAAGATCCCTCAGCTAATGCCAAACCTGCTGATGAAAAAGAGGAAAATAGTCCTAGAGTTAGCCCAATAACCCACGTAAAGATTTTTTTCTTCAAAGTCGCCCCCTATTTAGTGTTTAAACTAAACAATACACAAATCCTAACGATTGCCGCCGACACTTGTTTCCAAACGGCTCCAAGTTCAATAACAATTTTGTAACAGGAAGTGGGCTAGTACATCTTAGGTGGTTGTTCACTTTTCGTTCCGAAAAACAAGACATCGTCTTAGATGTCGGCAAGAAATGCCCGGGCGCTAGTCTTCTCTCCTCCGGAGACAATCAACCTGACAGGTTCTCATTTCCAACCACAAGTTGACTTACCTTATCTCAAGGTTCGTGCTTGTCTTACCCGAGAAGGCAACCAACTTGGGAACATAAAGCTCCGATGGCCACGGAAGTAGAACGCTACTTGCAGATTGGCTAGCCCTTTACAGAACCTGCTAGCAAACCACGAACGAAATAGCGCTGGAGAGCGAAGAAAACGATCAGTGGGACGATCATTGAGACGAAAGCACCAGCTGTTAGGAGTTCCCAGCCGCTTCCTCTAGTTCCAACCATTTCAGCAATACGAACTGTCATTGGAGCAACTTCCTTGACTCCACCACCGAAGGTAAGGCCGACCAGGAGGTCGTTCCAGACCCAAAGGAACTGGAAGATCGAGAAGGATGCAATTGCTGGAACAGATAGCGGTAAGACAATCTTGCTGAACAGGGTGAACCAGTTAGCGCCATCAACACGTCCAGCTTCAATCAGTTCACGAGGAATCTGTCTCAGGAAGTTGTGGAGTAGGAAGATGGCTAGGGGCAGACCGTAGATGGTGTGAGCAATCCAGATTGGAATAAAGGTTCCGGTAATACCTAGATCTGGAATGATCACGAAGCCGTTGACACTCAAACCCTTAGCGAAAAGCTGAAGGAGAGGAACAAGGGTTAGCTGCAGCGGAACAATCTGAAGACCAAAGATGATTGAGAACAACAGGTCTTTACCTTTGAACTCAAACCAAGCTAAGGCATAAGCAGCAAACAGCGCCAATGTGATTGGGAAGATTACTGCTGGAAGAGTCAGAGCGAGGCTGTTAAAGAAGAACAGAACTAGAGGAGGGTTAGTTCCGCTTCCAGCAAAGAGCACCTGGGTGTAGTTATCCAAAGTGACATTTGGCTGCAGGAAAAAGTTCCACCAGCCATTTGCGTTAATGTCGCGCTCTGGACGGATAGATGAAACTAAAAGACCAAATGTTGGGATTGTCCAGATAACAGCAATAATTACTGCAGTAGCTGAAGCGATTGGAGATGAGAAGACATCTCTTGCTTTCTTAGGAGCTTTCATTAGCGCTCCGTCCTTTCAATCTTCAGTTGTCGCAGGTTGTAAGCAATGATTGGGACCACACAGATCAGGAGGATAACCGCAAGAGCGCTACCGTGACCGTAGTTCATTTGCCTGAAAGTCTGCGAATACATCTCATTGGCAATAACGTTGGTCTGGAAGTTACCACCGGTCATTGTTCTAACGATGTCGAATACCTTTAGAGTTCCGATAGAGATAGTGGTCAAGACAACAACGATTGTTGCTCTAATCATCGGGATTGTCACTCTGATGAAGGTCTTGAATACTCCAGCACCATCTAGCATTGCTGCCTCAACGACCTCTTCTGGAACATTCTTCATTGCAGCTGAAAGCACAACCATTGCAAAACCGGTCTGGATCCAAACCATAACAACAATCAGAAGGAATGTGTTTAGTGGAGCTTCTAGAAGCCAGTTCGGCGGGTCGATTCCAATTGATTTAGATAGTGCACTGAATAAACCTAAGTCAGGCTTAGTTAAGTTTGGCTGGTAGTCGTAGACGAACTTCCAGATAACACCGGCACCAACGAATGAGATAGCCATTGGTAAGAAGATTAGAGACTTGACGACAGCAGCTCTCTTCATGCGGTCAGTCATGTATGCGATTGCGAGTCCTAGCAAGGTTGAAACAATAGGGACAACAAATACCCAGATGGCTGTATTTCTCAGCACGATCAGAATCTCTGGGATTGTGAAAGACCAGACGTAGTTATCTAAGCCAACAAACTCAGTGCTGTCTGAGTTCATGAATGACATTAGAACTGTTCTAAAGGTTGGATAGACCAAACCGATTACCAGTAAGAGGGTTGCCGGTACCAGGAACACCAAATACTT
>JBEAMR010000036.1:0-14178 GCA_041165845.1 Actinomycetota bacterium
TAGCTCCAGTTGCTTACCTACTATTCCAGAAGGTAATGAACCACGATCCCAAAGATGAACACTGGGTTGGTAGAGACCGCTTTATCCTCAGCGTTGGTCACTCTTCTCTGACTCTTTACAACCAGCTATACCTTGCAGGCTTCGGTCTAGAACTAGATGACCTAAAAGCACTGAGAACTTGGGGATCACTCACTCCAGGTCACCCTGAGTATGGTCACACCAAGGGTGTTGAAATCACCACCGGTCCCCTAGGCCAAGGTTTGGCATCAGCAACAGGTTTTGCTTACGCTTCAAGATTTGAGCGTGGACTATTCGATCCAACAGCAGCTCAGGGTCAAAGCGCATTTGATCACTTCGTTTATGTGATCGCAGGTGATGGTGACATGCAGGAAGGTGTTACTTCAGAAGCAGCTTCACTTGCAGGACACCAGGAACTTGGAAACCTAGTTGTGATCTACGACAGCAACCAGATCTCAATCGAAGATGACACCAACATTGCTTTCACTGAAGACCTAACCGCTCGTTACGAATCATATGGTTGGCACACTCAGACAGTTGACTGGAAGAAAACCGGCAACTACGAGGAAGACCTTGTTGAACTGTATGACGCAATTCAGAAGGCGAAGGCTGTTACCAACAAGCCTTCGCTAATTACTCTTAGAACCATCATCGGTTGGCCTTCACCCAAGAAGCAGAACACCGGAAAGATTCACGGTTCAGCTCTAGGTGCAGAAGAACTTGCAGGCCTAAAGACTGCTCTAGGTTTCAACCCAGAACTTACCTTCGAAGTTACCGATGAAGTTATAGGTCACACTCGCTCAAACGCCGCTAAGCGTGCAGAGGTTGCTCGTTCAGAGTGGCAGGCAAAGTTTGATGCTTGGGCTACAGCCAACCCAGAGCACAAGGCATTATTCGACAGAGTTGAAAGTGGCAGCGTTCCTGCGGAACTTGCTTCAGCTCTTCCTAACTTCGAATCAGGAACTGAGATCTCAACCAGATCTGCTAGCGGAAAAGTTATCAACGCAATTGCGAAGGTGATGCCTGAGCTTTGGGGTGGTTCAGCTGACCTCGCAGAATCAAACAACACCACCATCGAAGGTGCGAAGTCATTCGTTCCTGCAAAGTGGTCGACTCACGAGTGGACAGGTGACCAGTATGGTCGAGTACTTCACTTCGGTATCCGTGAGCATGCAATGGCTGCAATTCTGAACGGAATTGTTCTGCACGGTAAGACTCGTGCCTTTGGTGGAACCTTCCTAATCTTCAGCGATTACATGAGACCAGCAGTGCGTCTAGCAGCTCTTATGGGAGTCCCTTCGATCTTCGTTTGGACTCACGACAGCGTTGCTCTTGGTGAAGATGGCCCGACACATCAGCCAATCGAACAGCTTGCAACTCTTCGTGCAATCCCAGGACTAGACATTGTTCGCCCTGGTGATGCTAACGAAGTTGCTCACGCTTGGAAGACAATGTTGGAAAGACGTCAGGGCCCAGCAGGTATCGCACTTACTCGTCAGAACATTCCGGTATTTCCTAGAGGAACTCAGGATGAAACTGGCGCAATCTACGCTTCTGCAGATTTAACTGCAAAAGGCGCATACACCTTGGTTGATGCATCTAACTCGAAGCCAGAAGTAATTCTTATTGCCTCAGGATCTGAAGTTCAGCTAGCTGTCAACGCCAGAGTGGCTCTTGAAGCCAAGGGTGTGCCAACCAGAGTTGTCTCAGCTCCATGTTTGGAATGGTTCGAAGAACAGACTGCTGAATACAAGGAATCAGTATTGCCTGCAAATGTGACAGCAAGAGTTTCAGTTGAAGCTGGTCTTTCACTTGGTTGGCAGAAGTATGTCGGTGGCAAGGGTGAGAGTGTTTCAATCGAACACTTCGGAGCATCAGCTGACTACAAGACTCTATTCAGAGAATTTGGCATCACCACTGAGGCAGTTATTGCAGCTGCTGAGAAATCTCTAAGTAACTAGTAGAAGGAAACACATGAACAGCCCACTAGCCCAACTAGCCGCAAACGGTGTCAGCATCTGGCTTGACGATCTATCCCGCACCAGAATCAACTCAGGTGCTCTTGCTGCACTTATTGAGTCAAGAAGCGTCTCAGGTGTGACCACTAACCCGACTATCTTCGCCGGTTCTATCGGCAAGGGTGATGGGTACTCAGAGCAGGTTGCCGAACTTGCTAAGGCTGGGGCAACAGCTTCTGAAGCAATCTTCGAGATCACAACCAAAGATGTTGCAGATGCTTGTGATATCTTCGCCGGTGTTTACTCAGCAAGCCATGGCTTCGATGGTCGCGTATCAATCGAAGTAGAGCCAGGTCTTGCTAACGACACCGCAAAAACAGTTACCCAGGCTAAGGAACTCTTCGCCAAAGTAAACAAAGAAAACGTCATGATCAAGATTCCTGCTACCAAGGCAGGTCTTGCTGCGATTACCGAAGTAATCTCAAACGGAATCAGCGTAAACGTAACTCTAATCTTCTCTCTGCAGAGATATAAGGAAGTTATTGCTGCCTACCAAGCAGGCATTGCTTTGGCTAAGGCCAACGGACACGACCTTAGCAAGATTCACTCAGTCGCATCTTTCTTCGTTTCTCGCGTTGACACTGAGATCGACAAAAGACTTGTTGCTATCGGAACAGAAGAAGCAGTTGCACTAAAGAGCAAAGCTGCCTTGGCTAACGCTCGTCTTGCCTACGAAGTTTTTGAGAAGGAATTTGCAACTGAAGGTTGGTCAGCACTTGCCGCAGCCGGTGCAAATAAGCAGCGCCCACTAATGGCATCTACCGGTGTCAAGGATCCAGCTCTTAGCGACACTTTGTATGTAACAGAGTTGGTTGCTCCAGAACTTGTAAACACAATGCCAGAAAAGACCATGGAAGCTGTCTTCGATCACGGTGTTGTTCCAGCGAACAGCATTCAAGGTCACTATGAAGAGGCTAGAGGTATCTTGGCTGCTCTTGCTGCAGTTGGAGTTAGCTATGACGATGTGACAGAGCTTTTGGAGACCGAGGGTGTAGATAAGTTCATCATCTCTTGGAACGAATTGGTTGCATCTGTTGAAGCTGCACTGGAGGCTGCAAAGTAATGTCACTCAAGGTAAACGTCCAGGGTCTTGCAGCAGATGCTGTGAAGAGCACCATCGACGAATTGGTTTCAAATCGTATTGCCAGCCGCATCGCAAACAAAGACTTCACTGTCTGGGGTAAGGAAGCTGAATCAGAGTCTGCAATTCGTTTGGGTTGGGTGAACTCAGCAAGTGACTCCGCTCCCCTGATTCCAGAGATTCTTGCTCTCCGTGAGTCATTCCTAAGTGCTGGTGTAAACCGTTTTGTCCTTTGCGGCATGGGTGGCTCTTCGCTAGCTCCAGAAGTAATCACCAAGAACTACGGTGTTGAACTTGTTGTTCTAGATTCAACTGAACCAGAGCAGGTTATCAACGTGATTGCTAAAGACATCGAAAGAACAGCAATAGTGGTTTCTTCTAAGTCTGGTTCAACAGTTGAGACTGACTCACAAAAGAGAATCTTCGAAGAGGCTTTCACAAGGGCAGGCATCGAAAAGACTGAGCGAATCATCATCGTCACCGACCCTGGCTCTCCAATGGAAGCAGCCGCTAAGGAAGATGGCTACCGAATCTTCAATGCTGATCCAACCGTTGGCGGACGTTACTCAGCGCTCACCGCATTTGGTTTAGTCCCGTCGGGTCTTGCTGGCGCGAACATCGCAGAACTTCTCGAACAGGCTCAGTCAGTATCGGCTATCCTGTCTTCTGATGACTCCTCTAACCCAGGCTTAGTCCTTGGTGCAGCGATGGCTAGAACTGCTGGTCTTTCAACATACAAAGACAAGCTAGGTCTGCTAGCAGATTCTTCCCTACCTGGCTTTGGTGATTGGGCTGAGCAGCTAATCGCTGAATCAACAGGAAAGATCGACAAGGGTGTTTTGCCTGTTGTGCTTGAAGCCAAAAGCTTCGAGGTATCTGCAGAGCAGAAAGACCTTTTGATTGCGCATGTTTCTTCAACTGGAAATCCTTCGGGGGATCTTTCAGTAAGCGGCCCTCTCGGTGCACAATTCCTTCTCTGGGAGTATGCAACTGTCATTGCTGGCTACTTACTTGGAGTTAACCCCTTTGACCAGCCAGATGTTGAATCAGCAAAGATTGCTGCCCGTGGCATGCTGGAGCAGCGTGCTGCTATCTCATCACCTGCATTTGTTGACGGTGGCATTGAGGTTCGCGCTCTGAATCTAGATCTTTCCGCAAACTCAGACATCTCTTCCGCTATTGCAGCGCTGTTAGGTGAGCTTGCTGAAGATGGATTCGTTTCTGTGCACGCATACCTAAACCGTGAGTCTGAACTCTCAGCAGAGCAACTTCGTAATGCTCTAGCTAGCAAGACATCTCGTCCAACTACTTTTGGTTGGGCACCTAGATTCCTGCACTCAACTGGTCAGTATCACAAGGGTGGACCAAAGCAAGGTGTCTACTTGCAGTTGATATCTAAGTCGGAAACCGATGTTCAGGTACCAGGCAGAGACTTTACTCTCGGTGAGCTGATTGCATCTCAGGCTGCTGGTGACGCCAAGGTTCTAGCTGATCTAGGTAGACCGGTGTTGAGCTTGACTCTAAGTAACTCGATCTCTGATTACGCAGCAATTGTGAAGGCAATAGGTTAAGGAAAACAATTGAGCCCCGTAAAAATAGCTCCTGGTCAAAACCCGCTACGTGATCCTGCAGATAGAAGACTCAACAGAATCGCAGGACCATCTGGTCTAATCATCTTCGGTGTTACCGGTGACCTGAGCCGTAAAAAGCTAATGCCAGCTGTGTATGACTTGGCTAACCGTGGATTACTTCCACCGGGTTTCTCTCTCGTGGGTTTTGCAAGACGTGACTGGGAAGACCAAGACTTCGGTCAGGTAGTTCACGATGCTGTTAGACAGTATGCGAGAACTCCTTGGAGCGAAGAGGTTTGGGCTCAGCTATCGCAGGGAATCAGATTTGTTTCAGGTGAATTCGGTGATGACGCAGCTTTTGACAAGCTAAGGGAGACCATTGAAACCCTAGATGCCGAACGTGGCACCAACGGTAACCACGCTTTCTACCTCAGCATTCCCCCAAAGGCTTTCCCGCTTGTTACCCAGCAGCTTTCAAGATCAGGTTTGGCAGATCCAAAGCCGAATCAGTTCAGACGAGTTGTTATCGAGAAGCCTTTCGGTCACGACCTCCAGTCAGCAAGAGAACTCAACGAAGTTGTCGAATCAGTTTTCCCGGCAGACTCAATCTTCCGTATCGACCACTATCTCGGTAAGGAAACTGTTCAAAACATTCTTGCTCTAAGATTTGCTAACCAGTTGTATGAGCCACTCTGGAACAATAACTACATCGACCACGTTCAGATCACTATGGCTGAAGACATCGGTGTTGGTGGAAGAGCTGGTTACTACGACGGCATTGGTGCGGCTCGTGACGTTATTCAGAACCACTTGCTTCAGCTACTTGCTCTGACGGCAATGGAAGAGCCTGTTTCATTCGATGCTGCTGATCTTCGCGCTGAGAAGGAAAAGGTGCTCTCTGCAGTGCGTCTTCCTGCTGACCTTGGTAAATACACTGCTCGTGGTCAATACACCGGCGGCTGGCAAGGCGGCGAAAAGGTTGAAGGTTTCCTCGAAGAAGACGGTATGAACCCTAAGTCAGTTACTGAGACTTTCGCTGCAATGAGGTTAGATATCAACACTCGCCGTTGGGCTGGTGTTCCGTTCTATCTTCGTGCTGGTAAGCGTCTAGGTAGAAGAGTTACTGAAATTGCGGTTGTTTTCAAGCGTGCACCTCAGCAGATTTTCGGTGAGTCTCAAACATCAGCACTAGGCCAGAACGCCTTAGTTATCCGTGTTCAGCCAGATGAAGGTGTGACCATTAGATTCGGTTCTAAGGTTCCTGGCGTTGGTATGCAGGTTAGAGATGTGACTATGGACTTTGGTTACGGTCACGCCTTTACCGAAGCGTCTCCTGAAGCTTACGAACGTTTGATTCTTGATGTTCTTTTAGGTGATCCACCGCTATTCCCAAGACACGAGGAAGTTGAACTTTCTTGGAAGATTCTTGACCCAATTGAAGAATTCTGGGCAAAGGCTGGCAAGCCTGAGCCTTATCGCCCGGGCACATGGGGTCCAGCTTCGGCTGATCGCATGATGGCTATCGACGGCAGAGCTTGGAGAAGACCATGATCAAAGACCTACCAAATACAACAATCTCCAAGGTTTCTAAAGAACTTGTTCAGATTCGTGAAGAAGGTGGCGCTGTTGCACTTGGCCGCGTGCTAACTCTTCTTATTGAGACTGACTTCAAAGATCTTGAAGAATCGATTCTCGCCGCTAACGAGGCATCAAGAGCTCACCCTTGTCGGATCATTGTACTTGCGAACAATGAGAAAGCAACCAAGCAGTCAAGGCTAGACGCTGAGATTCGTGTTGGTGGAGACGCTGGTGCTTCAGAAGTAATCGTTCTAAAGGCATACGGAGAAGCTTCAAGCGATCCTGAGTCGCTAGTTACCGGCCTATTACTTCCAGATGCGCCTGTGGTTGCTTGGTGGCCAGGGATAGCGCCTGCTAAGCCATCAACCTCTGCTATCGGTCGAATCGCTCAGCGAAGAATCACTGATGCTGCTGCACAAAAAGATCCTCACTCTTGGTTATCTAACCTCGCCAAGAACTACGCTCCAGGCGACAGTGACTTCGCTTGGACAAGATTGACTCTTTGGCGGGCTCAATTGGCAGCAATTCTTGACCAGCCACCTTATGACCCAGTTACCGCTGTTGTAGTAACTGGAGCAGTTGACTCCCCTAGCACCGACCTACTAGCTGCTTGGCTTGAATTGAAGTTGAAGGTAGAAGTTAGCCTCGTTAGAACTGTTAGAGGTAAAGCAGTCGCTGGTATCAAGGGCGTGAAGCTAATTCGTAAGTCAGGAGATATCGAGATTGTTCGAAATGTTCCAGATGTTGCGACTCTCATCCAGCCAGCTCAACCAACAAGAGACATCAGCCTTCCTAGAAGATCACGCCGTGACTGTCTGATTGAAGATCTTCGTCGCTTGGATAGTGATGACGCTTTCGGAAAGTTGATTACCAAGGGCTTTGGTACTAATCGCCAAGCACCAAAGGTGTCCAACAAAAAGATGTAGCCATGGAAACCTCTACTGAAATCAGAAGAGCAGCTAATGGTCCAGAAGTTGCTCAGTTAGCAGCTCGAGAAATCATTGAGACACTTGAGCAGGTTTTGGCAAACAAACCTGTCGTGAACGTTGCGCTAACTGGTGGAACAGTTGGAATCTTGACTCTCGCAGTCTTGGCTGAACAACCAGATCTTTCTCGACTGGATCTCTCTAGAGTTCACTTTTGGTGGGGTGACGAGCGTTATGTTGAAAGTGTTAGTTCAGATCGAAATGCTAACCAAGCAAGAGCTGCTTTCTTTGACAAGGTCGAGGTCTCTGAAGATAACATTCACGAGTTCCCTGCATCTGAAATTGGTGATCTGTTGACTGGAAAGAAAGTGTTTGAAGATGCTTTGTCTGAACACTTTGGACCTGGTCTTCCGGTATTTGATCTAACTATTCTTGGCATGGGGCCAGATGGGCACATTGCATCACTTTTCCCAAGACATGAGGAACTTTCAGTTGGTGAAGTTGTTGTTGCTGAAAGCAACTCTCCAAAGCCTCCTGCCGAACGATTGAGTTTGAGCTTCGATGTTCTAAACGCTTCAGCGAAAATTATCTTCGTTGTTTCAGGATTAGATAAGTCAACTGCTGTGACAGCTGTTCACACTGATGAGAATTGTGAACTACCCGCCGCCAAGGTTCAGGCACAGGGTGAAACCATTTGGTTTATCGACCAGGCTGCTGGTCAAGAGTTTTGGAGCTGCTAAGCCTTTTTGGTCTTAGCGGCTTTCTTAGCCTCCGCTTTTGCTTCAGCAAGAAGGCGCTCTCTTCTTTCTCGGACGGCGGCAACTGCCTCTTCTAGAAGTTCTTTAGCCTCAGCTTCAGTGCGACGTTCCTTCACGTAAGCAAGGTGAGTCTTGTACGGCTCGTGCTTAGCAATCTGAGGTGGGTTGTCTTTATCAAGACCTGAAGGAAGACCACAGTGTGGGCAGTCTAGTTCGTTAGGAAGTTCTTCTGCCTCTACGCTTGCTGCGAATGATGGGCTGAAAGAGTGGTTGTTGAAACAGTAGAAAGTTCTGGTAATGCGTTCTGCTTGAAAGCCATTATCTTGCTCTCCCATTGGACCAGCGCCAACGCGAGAACCCCTGATTGCTGCTCCGTTGCCGCTCAAGGGTTACGCCCAAGAATAGGTTGATGCTAGTCCCAGGATCACAATTGTGACTACCCAGACCAGACCAAGGATTACAGTGATTCGGTTCAAATTACGCTCTGCAACACCTGAAGATGACATTGTGGTGTTGATTCCGCCACCAAACATGTCGCTGAGGCCTCCACCCCGACCCTTGTGAAGAAGGATCAGAAGGGTTAGCAGCAAGCTGGTAACACCAAGCAGAATTCTTAGAGCAATGAAAATACCGGTCATTTGTGAACTTTCGTCAGTTATTAGGTTAAAAAACCTTACCTACCCAATTATAAGGTCAGGTGCTTTAGAAAACGGGCGATGCCAGAGAACTCATCAACGTCCAGGCTCGCTCCACCTACCAAAACACCGTCAACTTCAGGGCTCTTCAGGAATCCAGCAACGTTGGCTGCCTTTACTGAGCCACCGTAGAGAATCCTTGTTGATTGGGCTAATTCAGCGCTGAAAGCCTCTGAAATGGCCTCTCTAATCTTCAACGCAACGTTAGCAGCCTGCTCAGGGGTAGCAATCTGACCGGTGCCAATAGCCCATACAGGCTCATAAGCCACAATAAACTCCCCTAGCTTCTCGTGTCCTGCAAGGGCTGCCAAAATCTGTCTAACTGGTACAGCTGAAGGTCCTTCAGCTTCAAGTTCTTCCAGAGTCTCACCAACGCAGATAACCGGGATTAGCCCGTGCTTGAATGCAGCGGCTACCTTTGCCTGGATAACCTCGTCTGTTTCGCTGTGATAAGAACGACGCTCAGAGTGTCCAACCAAAACATACTTTGCATCAAGCTTCTTTAGGAAGGCTCCTGAAATCTCACCTGTGTATGCACCTGAGTCAAACTTGCTTAGATCCTGAGCACCTAGCTTGATTTCAAACTTCTCTGCGTCGATCAGTGTCTGAACACTTCTCAAGTCAGTGAAAGGAGGGAATACTGCAACCTCAGTCTTTGAGTAATCGTGATTAGCGTCACTCAGTGTCCAAGACAGCTTTTGCACCAGAGCAATAGCTTGCTGGTGATCCAGGTTCATCTTCCAGTTGCCCGCAATAAACGGAACACGCTCAATTGTCATCGCAATACTTCCAAACCAGGCATAGCCTTACCTTCTAGGAACTCGAGGCTAGCTCCGCCTCCAGTTGAAATGTGTGAGAACTGGTCATCCTCAAAGCCAAGTGCTCGAACAGCTGCCGCAGAGTCTCCTCCACCAACAACGGATAGACCCTGAACCTGAGTAAGAGCGTCGGCAACAACACGTGTTCCATTAGCAAAGTTCTCAAATTCAAATACACCCATAGGGCCATTCCAGAACACGGTCTGTGAAGACTTGATCACTTCAGCAAATGCTTTAGCACTCTCAGGGCCAATGTCTAGACCTAGACCAGTTGCTCCGAAAGCACTCTCTTCGATGGCATCAGCTGCTGTCACTACATGATCTGCATCTGCACCGAACTTGCTTGCAACAACGATGTCGGTTGGAAGAACGACCTTCACACCCAACTCTTCAGCCTTGGCAAGGTATCCACGAACGGTTTCAATCTGATCTGTTTCAAGAAGGCTTGAAGCCACCTTGTGACCCAAAGCTGCGAGGAAAGTGAACACCATTCCACCACCAACCAACAGTGAATCAACATTTGGTAGTAGGTGATCAATAACACCGAGCTTGTCTGAAACCTTAGAACCACCGAGGATTACGGTGTATGGACGAGCTGGATTGGAAGTTAGACCTTCTAGCACACCTAGTTCGCGTTCAATTAGGAGTCCTGCGTAGCTAGGCAGAAGTTTCTCTAGATCGTAAACAGAAGCCTGCTTACGGTGCACAACACCAAAACCATCGCTGACTACCAAGTCGCCTAGTTCTGCGAGTTGCTTAGCAAAAGCCTGACGCTCATCATCGCTCTTCGCCGTCTCACCCGCATTGAATCTAAGGTTCTCAAGTACTAGGACATTGCCGCTCTCAAGTGCTGCAACGGCATCCTTGGCGCTCTGACCAACTGTGTCAGTTGCGAAAGCAACTTGCTGTCCTAGAAGCTCTCCAAGACGCTTAGCAACAGGCTCTAGAGAGTACTTGAGGTTTACTTCACCATCAGGTCTACCCAGGTGGCTAACGATGATTATCTTGGCATCTCTAACTAGTAGCTCTTTGATTGTTGGGACAGAGGCAATGATTCTTCCGTCGTCTGTGATCCTTGAACCATCCAGTGGAACGTTTAGATCACAGCGAAGAATTACCCTCTGTCCTGCAATGTCAGGTAGGTCTTTGAGTGTGCGCATCTATTTAGAGTTTGCTTGCAACAAGCTCTGTTAGGTCAACTAGACGGTTTGAGTAACCCCACTCGTTGTCGTACCAAGAAGATAGCTTGACGGTGGTTCCACCAACAACGCGCACTAGACCTGCATCAAAGATTGATGAGTGTGGGTCAGTAACGATGTCGCTTGAAACGATTTCGTCTTCGGTGTACTTCAGGATTCCCTTTAGTGGACCAGAAGCAGCAGCTGCCTTATAAGCTGCCTTGATCTCTTCAACAGTTACTTCCTTAGCTGAAACCAAAGTTAGGTCAGTGATAGAACCGGTTGGCACTGGAACGCGAAGTGCGAAACCATCCAACTTACCCTTTAGCTCTGGAAGGACTAGGCCGATTGCCTTAGCTGCACCAGTAGATGAAGGAACGATGTTGATACCAGCTGCACGAGCACGACGTAGGTCAGAGTGTGGGCCGTCCTGTAGGTTTTGGTCAGCAGTGTATGCGTGAACAGTTGTCATAAGTCCGTTTACGATACCGAAAGCATCGTTGAAGACCTTAGCCAAAGGAGCTAGACAGTTAGTTGTGCATGAAGCGTTAGAGATGATGTGGTGGTTAGCTGGGTCGTATAGGTGCTCATTTACACCAATTACGAAAGTTGCATCGTCACCAGTTGCTGGAGCAGAGATGATTACCTTCTTTGCACCTGCTTCAATGTGCTTGATCGCATCCTTAGCGTCGGTGAAACGGCCGGTTGATTCGATGACGATGTCAACACCAAGATCTCCCCAACCTAGGTTTGCTGGGTCACGCTCTGCAAGTACCTTGATGATCTGTCCACCAACGATGATGTTCTGTCCATCAACGGTGACGTCCTGGTTTAGGCGACCTGTTACAGAGTCATACTTCAGTAGGTGAGCTAGACCCTTAGGGTCGCTCAAGTCGTTAACAGCAACGATCTCTAGATCGGTGCCTTTCGCAAGTTCAGCACGAAGAAAGTTACGTCCGATACGTCCAAAACCATTGATTCCAACGCGAGTGGTCATTTTGACTCCATTATTTTCCAGGCGCCACGAAAGACGCTTATTTGAGGGGGTTTTTGGGGATTGATTCCACTCAACACTGGGTGGATTACCTACTTTTAGGGTAGCAGAAGAGTTGACGTGTGGTTGCTAGCCTCGTCGAATCTTGCTTGAACATCTGCCCAATTTACGATGTTCCAGAATGCCTTTACATACTCAGGCTTGACGTTCTGGTAGTCCAAGTAGAAGGCGTGCTCCCACATATCCAGCATCAGAAGTGGAATTGAGCCAACTGAAAGGTTGCCCTGGTGGTCATACAGCTGCTCAATAATCAACTTCTGGCCCAAGATGTCCCAAACTAAAATAGACCACCCTGAACCTTGGATTCCTAGAGCGCTAGCCGTGAAATGGGCTCTGAAGGCATCGAAAGAGCCAAAGAAATTATCAATTGCAGCAGCCAATTCACCTGTTGGCTTGTCTCCGCCTTCTGGAGACATGTTTTCCCAGAAAACTGTATGGTTTATGTGACCGGCCAGGTTGAAGGCTAGATCCTTCTGGAACTTGTTGACCATGCTTAGGTCGTTCTTCTCCCTCGCCTCAGCTAGAGCGTCTAGCGCAGAATTTGCACCGTTTACATAAGCAAGGTGGTGCTTATCGTGGTGCAATTCCATGATGCGGCCAGAGATGTTTGGCTCTAGTGCTCCATAGTCGTAGGACAGGTCAGGCAATACATACTTGGACATTTGGTCTCTTTCGTTCTTCTAGTTTCCAATAAGGCTTAGGTTTAGTCGAAGCTGGTAATGCCTACGGTGGCTTCGTCGAATCTTGCTTGAACATCTGCCCAATTTACGATGTTCCAGAAAGCTTTCACATACTCAGGTTTGACGTTCTGGTAGTCCAAGTAGAAGGCGTGCTCCCACATATCCAACATGAGAAGTGGAATAGAACCAACAGCGAGGTTGCCCTGGTGGTCATAAAGCTGTTCAATGATCAGCTTCTGCCCGAACATTTCCCAAACTAAGATAGACCACCCTGAACCTTGGATTCCTAGAGCGCTAGCCGTGAAATGGGCTCTGAAGGCATCGAAAGAGCCAAAGAAATGATCAATGGCGGCAGCTAGCTCACCAGTTGGCTTATCTCCACCATCGGGAGACATGTTCTTCCAGAAGACGGTGTGGTTAACGTGACCGGCCAGGTTGAAGGCGAGATCCTTCTGAAACTTGTTAACCATAGTTAGGTCATTCTTGTCTCTTGCTTCGGCAAGGGCGTCAAGGGCTGAGTTAGCACCGTTTACATAGGCAAGGTGATGCTTGTCGTGGTGCAATTCCATGATGCGGCCAGAGATGTTTGGCTCAAGCGCACCGTAGTCATAGGAAAGGTCAGGCAATACATACTTGGTCATTTTCGTTACCTATCCGATTCTCTAGTCTTGGTCTAATTCTGTACCAGGAATACCCTGCTCGGCTGCAACCTTGTCAGCAAGTGCTAATAATCTTCTTATTCTCCCAGCGATGGCATCCTTTGTCAGTGGCGGAGATGCCAATCTACCCAAGTCATCCAAGCTTGCATCCCTGTGCTGAAGTCTTAGATCTCCAGCCATCTTTAGGTGCTCTGGGATGTTATCCCCCAGAATCTCCATTGCTCGTCTAACTCTCATGCCTGAAGCAACAGCTGCTTGAGCAGATCTCATCAAGTTAGCGTTATCGAAGTTAGCTAGCCTGTTCTGCTTGCCTCTAACTTCTCTCCTGACTCTTAGTTCTTCATACTTCAGAACAATTCCATGAGCACCAATGTGCTTCAGGATCTCAACAATCGCGTCACCTTCACGAACAACGACACGGTAGACACCACGGGCTTCACGAACCTTGGCAATCACATCTAGTCTTCTGGCGATACCAACGAGAGCCATAGCAGCCTCGTTACCTGGTGCTGTGATCTCAAGAGTCGCTGAACGTCCTGGGTCGGTCAATGAACCGTGAGCCAAAATCGCTCCACGCCAAACAGCAGCAGCCTCCGCTTTGCTTCCGGATACAAGAGCTGCTGGTAATCCCCGAACAGGTCTGTTCTTGGTGTCGATAAGCCCAGTCTGGCGAGCAAGAATCTCTGCATTAGCTGTTACGCGAATTTGATACTTAGCTGTCTTACGAATTCCTCCAGCAGAGATAATCGCCAGTTCGCTGTCGCAACCATAGACATCAACAAGGTCTTTCTTCACTCTGCGAGCAAGAGCTGTCGTGTCGACTTCAATCTCAACAACTATTTTCCCGCCGACCAAATGAAGACCTCCACAGAAGCGAAGGATTGTTGAGAGCTCTGCTGCCTTGATGTTGCTCTTACTAACCTCGACTCTGGCCAGTTCGTCTTTTAATTCTGCTGTTAGTGCCATCTAATTACTCTTTCCCTAAATCTCTGTGCTTTACCCTGACAGTGATTTCTTCGTTCTCTGACAAACGCTTTGCTATTTCGATTGCTGTTGCTACAGATCGGTGCTTACCACCGGTACAACCGAGAGCAATTGATGCGTGCTTGCGGTTCTCCTTTAGGTAGCCACGAATAACTGGTTG
>JBEAMR010000037.1:0-2789 GCA_041165845.1 Actinomycetota bacterium
TCTTCCGTGATCTTGCCAACAGTCTTGCCATCCACGTAAAGCATCCCGCACTCAACTGCACCCATGACCTGAGCTCTGCCGTCCTTTAGGTCAACTACCCAACCATCTTCGATGATGTGAACTCGCTCATCAGGTAAACCTGTTTGCTTGGCTAGATTGCCATTGGCAATCAGGTGACGATACTCTCCATGGATTGGCAGAGCGTTCTTAGGCTTTAGGAGGTTATAGCAATACAAAAGTTCTCCCGAGGCAGCGTGCCCTGAGACGTGCACCTTGGCATTACCTTTGTGAACCACATTGGCGCGAAGTCTGGTGAGCTGGTCGATTACGCGATAGACAGCATTTTCATTACCTGGAATCAGAGATGAAGCAAGGATGACTGTGTCCCCCTCACCAACGCTAATCTCATGTTCACTATTAGCCATCTTGGAAAGAACCGCCATTGGTTCACCCTGTGACCCAGTACACATGTAAACGATCTGGTTCTGTGGAACGCTTGCGGCATCCTTCAAATCTAGAAAGATGTCTGCGGGAGCATTCAGATACTCTAAATCTTCAGCGATCTGCATATTGCGAACCATAGATCTACCAACTAGAACAACCTTGCGGTTATGTGCTGCTGCAGCATTTAGAACCTGTTGCACTCGGTGAACATGAGATGAGAAAGATGCAACGACCACTTTTCCTGGTGTTCTAGAAATAACATCGTCAATTACCGGCCCAATGTCTTTTTCAAGTGGAGTAAAGCCTGGAACATCAGCGTTGGTGGAATCAGACATGAATAGGTCGAGACCTTCTTCACCAATGCGGGCAAAGGCACGCAGGTCTGTGAGTCTGTTGTCAAGTGGAAGCTGATCCATCTTGAAATCACCGGTGTGAAGCACTGAACCTGCAACTGTTCTAATAACGACAGCTAGAGCATCTGGGATGGAGTGGTTAACTGCAATGAATTCCAAGTCAAAACCAGAGACAACCTTTCTATCCCCTTCACGAACAACATACTGATTACCAATAATGCGGTGCTCTCTGAGCTTGGCATCTAGGAAAGCAAGAGTTAGTTCGGAGCCATAGATTGGAATATCTGCTCTCATCTTCAGAAGGTATGGGACACCACCGATGTGGTCTTCGTGGCCGTGAGTGAGAACCAAACCGATGATGTCATCTAATCTGTCGTTCAGATAGTTGAGGTCTGGAAGGATGACATCAACACCTGGCTGATGTTCTTCAGGGAATAAGACGCCACAGTCAACAATGAGAATTTTCTTATCAATCTCAAAAACAGTCATGTTTCGACCGATTTCACCAATCCCACCTAGAGGAATTATGCGTAGCACTCCAGCTTTTAGAGCTGGTGGATTCGGCAGGTTATCGAGCATCATGATTATCTGGTTGTGCCAGCCACCTTAGGCAAAGCACCACCAGCTGCGGCATTACGGTCAGGGCGGAAGTTCTCAAAGTTAAGCCCTGGAACAGTGCCGACCTTGTCAATGTCTGCTTCGATGCGGGCTGCCTCAGATTCTTCAGGACCAACCAGTGGCAAACGAACTCGAGGGCTGTTGATCTGGCCAAGTCCGTGCAAGATGTATTTAGCTGCAACAGTTCCTGGGACATGAGTCATGGTTGCTCTAACTAAAGGCTCTAGAGCATTGTGGACCTTTAGTGCTGAGTGGAAATCATTAGCATTTGTTGCATCCACTAGCTCACGGTAAGCCTTAGGTGCAATGTTTGCAGTCACACCAATCAGACCGGTTGCACCAATTGCAATGTGAGGTAGCACGTTGCTGTCATCACCTGAGAAGTAAAGAAGATCAGTTTCATTTAGAACTCTTGAAACCTGAGCGAAGTCACCCTTAGCATCTTTGATTGCAACAACATTCGGGTGCTTAGCGGCACGAAGAATGGTTTCAAATTGGATTGGAATACCAGTTCTACCTGGAATGTCATAAAGAATCACTGGAAGGTCTGTTGCATCGGCAATCAACCTGAAGTGGGTGAGCACACCAGCTTGGGTTGGCTTGTTGTAGTAAGGGGTGACAATCATCACACCGTCAGCACCGGCTTCTTCGCTTGCTTTATACAGCTGGATAGCGTGAGCAGTTTCGTTAGAGCCACCACCGGTGATGATCTTTGCTCTGCCGGCTGCAACAGATTTGCCGACTCTAACCAGCTGAAGCTTCTCAGCGTCCGTTAGTGTGCTGGTTTCACCTGTAGTACCGGTAACAACAACACCATCAGCACCATTAGAGATGACATAGTCAAGGTGCTTCTCAGTTGCATCCCAGTCCACTTCACCTTCAGAGGTCATCGGTGTGACAAGTGCGACCAGTACCTGGCCAAAGAGATCTTTATGCTTTTGCGACATGAGTCAAGATTAGCGGGCTAAGGCGCTACTCTGCCATTCTGGTTGAAGGCTTCGTATGTGTATGGCATAAGCTCTGCCCAGAACTCTTCCATCTTCTCAGCACACATTTCAATTTCACGCTGAGGGAAAGATGGGAAGTGAGTTCCTTCACGCTTGGTTCTAAGGCTGAGGAAGTTCATCAATGCTCTTGAGTTCATGGTCACATACATTGAAGAGTAAATGTTTAGAGGAAGCACGATACGAGCAACTTCTCTAGCAACGCCAGCTTCAAGCATTCTCTTGTATGACTCGTAAGCCTGCTGAGAAGTAGTTCTAGACTCCTGCTCAACTAGAGCAATCTGCTCAGCAGATCCTGGAAGGAACTCGTAGTGACCGGTCTTACCAACCTGCACCAAATTACGATCTGGACCCGGTACATAGAACACTG
>JBEAMR010000038.1:0-5816 GCA_041165845.1 Actinomycetota bacterium
GGATGTCGGTTAGAACATCGCGCATACGCTCCTTGACCTCTGGGCCAATAACGCGTGGACCTGAAATGTAGTCACCGTACTCCGCTGTGTCAGAAACTGACCAACGCTGCTTAGCAATACCACCTTCATACATCAAGTCAACAATGAGCTTTAGCTCGTGTAGAACTTCGAAGTATGCAACCTCTGGCTGGTAACCTGCTTCGGTTAGAGTTTCGAAACCATACTGGATTAGCTGTGATGCTCCACCACAGAGAACAGCCTGCTCACCGAATAGGTCAGTCTCTGTTTCTTCAGTGAAGGTGGTCTTGATAGTTCCAGCTCTGGTTCCACCAATAGCTTTTGAATATGAAAGTGCAAGGTCAAATGCACCACCGGTTGCATCCTGCTCAACAGCGATAAGGTTTGGAACACCACGGCCGTCGATGTATTCGCGACGAACGATGTGTCCTGGACCCTTAGGGGCAACTAGGAAAACATCTACGTTTGCTGGTGGCTTGATGAAGCCGTAACGAATTGCGAAACCGTGACCGAAGACAAGTGCCTTACCTGCAATTAGGTTTGGTTCGATCTCGTTTGCGTAGATGTCACGCTGACGAGGGTCTGGTGCAAGAATCATGATCACATCAGCCCAAGCTGCAGCATCGGCAACAGAGAGAACCTTTAGTCCTGCTTCTTCTGCTTTTGCTTTGCTCTTTGAGCCCTCTGCTAGACCAACAACAACATCAACACCTGAATCCTTTAGGTTCAGTGAGTGTGCATGTCCCTGTGAGCCGTAACCAATTACGGCTACCTTCTTGCCTTGGATAATGCTTAGATCGGCATCCTTGTCGTAAAAGATTTCAGCCACTTGTTTTATCTCCTTGTTTGATTTTTATTACTACTTGAGAACCTTCTCGGTGATTGACTTTGAACCACGTCCAATAGCCAAAACACCCGACTGCACCAATTCTTTGATGCCGAAGGGTTCGAGAACTTTGATGAAGGCTTGACACTTGGCGGTTTCGCCAGTTACCTCAATGATTAGTGCATCGCTCGCGACGTCGATGACGCGGGCACGGAATAAGGTTACTGCCTCTAGCACCTGTGAACGGGTAGCGGCGTCAGTCTTTACCTTAATCAGCATGTGATCACGCTCAACGGTGGTCTCTGGTTCTAGCTCAACCACCTTTATTACGTTGATCAACTTGTTTAGCTGCTTGGTGACCTGCTCCAGTGGAAGACCATCAACGCTCACAACTACGGTGATGCGAGATAGCCCTTCAACTTCAGTAGTTCCCACTGCCAGGGACTCAATGTTGAAACCACGACGAGCAAACAAACCGGCTACGCGGGTAAGAAGTCCTGGACGGTCTTCAACTAGTAGGGATAGAACGTGCTGTGACATTACTCTTCCTCCCCTTCTTCCCAAACTGGACGTTGATCTCTAGCAAACTGAACAGCGTCATTAGATAGACCTGCTGGAACCATTGGCCAAACCATGGCATCTCTTCCAACGATGAAGTCGATAACAACTGGTCGGTCGTTAGTCTCCATCGCTAGCTTGATAGCAGCGTCAACTTCTTCAACCTTCTCAACACGAATACCTAGGCAGCCATAAGCTTCAGCTAACTTCAAGAAGTCAGGAACCATCATGGTGTCTGTTCCAGTGTTCAAATCAGTGTTTGAGTAACGAGAGTTATAGAACAGGGTCTGCCACTGTCTAACCATTCCCAATGAGGAGTTGTTGATGATCGCAACCTTGATTGGAATGTTGTTGATTGTGCAGGTGGCAAGTTCCTGATTGGTCATCTGGAAACAACCGTCACCATCGATAGCCCAAACCAAACGATCTGGTTGAGCAACCTTTGCACCCATAGCTGCTGGAACTGAGTAACCCATAGTTCCAGCACCTCCTGAGTTCAACCAAGAGTTAGGACGTTCGTATTTTATGAACTGTGCTGACCACATCTGGTGTTGACCAACACCAGCGGCAAAGACTGCTTCTGGTCCTGACAGTTCACCAATACGAGTGATTACATACTGTGGGGAAAGCTTGCCGTCATCTGGGTCTGTGTATCCAAGTGGGTAACGAGTTCTTAGATCGTTTAGGAAGCCCCACCACTCTGCGATATCTGGCTTAGTTCCCTTAAGGTCATTTGCTAGCTCAATATTTAGTTCAGCAAGAACTTCCTTTAGGTCTCCAACGATTGGAACATCAGCAAAACGAATCTTGCCAATTTCAGCTGGATCAATATCTACGTGAATAACTTTTGCACCAACAGCAAAAGTCTTCACCTGACCGGTAACACGGTCATCGAATCTTGCACCTAGGGTGATTAGCAAATCACTTCTCTGCAGTGCTGTCACAGCAGGAACAGTTCCGTGCATACCAGGCATACCTAGGTTCTGCGGATCTGAATCTGGGAAAGCACCTCTTGCCATCAGTGTTGTTACAACAGGAGCTCCGATGATTTTGGCTAGTTCTAGAAGTTCTCTATCTGCTCTTGCTCTAATGATTCCGCCACCAACATAAAGTACTGGTCGCTTAGCTTCTTTAATCAACTGAGCTGCAGCTTGAATCTGCTTACCGTGCGGCTTGGTAACTGGCTTGTAACCAGGTAGGTCTACCTTTGGTGGCCAAATGAATTCTGCTTTACCATTCTGAGCATCCTTAGCGATGTCAACAAGAACAGGTCCTGGTCTTCCAGTTGTTGCAATTAGAACTGCAGCAGCTAGAACACTTGGAATGTCTTCAGCTTTGGTAACTAGGAAAGAGTGCTTGGTAATTGGCATGGTGATACCAACGATGTCTGCCTCTTGAAAGGCATCAGTTCCGATAGAAGTTGAGTTAACCTGACCGGTGATTGCAAGTAGTGGAACGGAGTCCATGTGTGCATCTGCAATCGCAGTAACTAGGTTGGTAGCTCCAGGTCCTGAGGTTGCAATACAGACACCAAGTTTTCCTGAAGCTGAGGCATAACCTTCAGCAGCGTGACCGGCACCCTGCTCGTGGCGAACGAGGATGTGTCTGATCTTGGTTGAATCCATTAGTGGATCGTAGGTAGGGAGAATCGCACCACCGGGCAGACCGAAAATATCGGTAACCCCGAGTAGTTCTAGAGATCGAACTATCGCTTGCGCTCCAGTTAGAACTTCGTTAGCCATAAATAATCCTTAGGTTAAAACCCGTTAGCCGGTATAGGCACCTTCAGCTGCTGAATGCACAAGCTTCGAGTACTTAGCCAAGACTCCACGGGTATATCTAGGTGGTAGTGGCACCCATTCTGCTTTGCGGGCTGCCAACTCTTCTGGCTCAACTAGTAGTTCGAGCGTGCGAGCTGCGATGTTGACTCGAATCAAGTCTGAATCGCGTACCAGAGCAATTGGACCGCCATCGGTCGCCTCTGGTGCAATGTGTCCGATACACAGTCCGGTTGTGCCGCCTGAGAATCGTCCGTCAGTCAAGAGTAATACATCCTTGCCCAAACCTGCACCTTTAATAGCGCTGGTGATAGCTAGCATCTCACGCATACCAGGGCCACCCTTAGGACCTTCGTAGCGGATAACCACTACATCGCCCTTGGCGATCTTGCCATCGGTAAGGGCCTGCATTGCTGCTGCTTCTCTCTCGAAGACACGAGCAGGGCCAGTAAAGTCCTCTAGATCAAAGCCAGCAGTCTTCACAACAGCACCTTCAGGAGCCATTGAACCCTTCAAGATGGAGATACCACCGGTCTTGTGAATTGGGTTGCTTAGCGCTCGGATGATCTTGCCGTCTGGGTCTGGTGGGTTAATTCCTTCTAGGTTCTCAGCAACTGTCTTACCGGTAACTGTTAGTGCGTCACCGTGAATCAGACCAGCATCCAGCAGAGCCTTCATAACAACAGGAACTCCACCAACACGGTCAACATCAGCCATTACGTATCTACCGAAAGGCTTTAGGTCTCCTAGGTGTGGAACCTTATCTGCAATTCTGTTGAAATCATCCAGGCTTAGATCAACTTCTGCTTCTTTAGCAATAGCTAGGAAGTGCAGAACAGCGTTAGTTGAACCACCGAAAGCCATAGTCACCGCAATAGCGTTCTCAAGAGCCTTCTTGGTGATGATATCTCTTGTAGTGATGCCCTGAGCAATTAGGTTGACTACTGCTTCACCTGAACGGTGAGCCCAGTTGTCTCTCCTTCTATCTGCAGAAGGAGGAGAGGCAGAACCTGGAAGGCTCATACCCATTGCTTCTGCAGCACAGGCCATGGTGTTAGCGGTATACATACCGCCACAGGCACCTTCACCAGGACAGATAGCTCTTTCAATTCGTCCTAGGTCTTCAAGGCTCATGGTCCCAGCCTTACAAGCACCAACAGCCTCAAAAGCGTCAATGATTGTTACTTCTTTTTCAGTGCCATCGGTGAGCTTTACCCAACCCGGAGCAATGGTTCCCGCATACAGGAACACAGATGCCAGATCTAATCTGGCAGCAGCCATCAACATACCTGGCAGGGACTTGTCACAACCAGCCAACAAAACAGAGCCATCTAGACGCTCAGCCTGCATCACAGTCTCAACTGAGTCAGCAATAACCTCACGGGAGACTAGCGAGAAGTGCATTCCCTCGTGACCCATGGAAATACCGTCAGATACTGAAATAGTGCCAAATTCAAGGGGGTAACCGTTAGCAGCGTGAACACCCTGCTTAGCCGCATCGGCCAGACGATCAAGAGAAAGGTTGCAGGGGGTAACTTCATTCCAAGAGGAAGCAACACCGATTTGAGGCTTTTCCCAGTCCTCATCCCCCATACCAACAGCTCGAAGCATTCCTCGAGCAGCTGCACGCTCAATACCGTCGGTAACAACCCGACTACGGGGTTTCATTTCTTTGGCCATTAGACAAGTTTAGGCGAAATCCCCTGCTCTGGGGCAGTCGGTGCTAATAGTCAGTTAGCCTTAACGGGTGCCAAAACCTCAAGAAGAACTAGATAAGCAGAGCCTTGCTCGCTACACGGATGCTGCCATTAGAGCCAGCCGTGAGGTCATTGCCGCATACTCGACTTCCTTTGGCTGGGCCACCAAGCTTCTAAAGCAACCAATTAGAACCCAGGTTCAGAACATCTACGGTCTAGTTCGAGTTGCCGATGAAATCGTGGATGGCGCTGCCGCTGGCGCTCTAGGTGATAACCGACTAGAAGCCACTTCACAATTAGACAAGCTTGAGCAGGAAACCTATAAGGCGATGCAACTAGGTTTCAGCACCAACCTCATAGTTCATGCCTTTGCAGTCACAGCTAGAGACACCGGAATCGATAGGAAACACATTGAAGCTTTCTATCACTCAATGCGAATGGATCTAAATAAGACCCGTTACGACCACAAGTCATTCTCAACCTATGTCTATGGTTCTGCCGAAGTGATTGGTCTTATGTGTCTGCAGACTTTCATTCACGATAAAGATTTCAACACCCAAGACCGTGAGACTCTTCGTCTAGGCGCACAGGCTCTAGGAGCAGCATTCCAGAAAGTGAACTTCCTCAGAGACCTAGCTGCAGACTTCGAACAATTAGGTAGAAGTTACTTCCCATTGGTAAATGTCAACAACTTCAACGAAGAAACCAAGGTTGCACTAGTTACCGATATTCAGATTGACTTGGCAGTTTCAGCCAAGTCAATCAAATTGATTCCTAAGTCAGCTCGTAAAGCAGTTGTCGCAGCACAACTACTATTCACAGAACTAAATGACAAGATTTCAAAGACCCAAGCCGAAGAACTTATAAGAACTCGAATAAGGGTCTCCAATCCAAGAAAGTTAGTAATCATCCTCAAAGCTCTGTTAGGAGTAAGCCCAA
>JBEAMR010000039.1:0-18487 GCA_041165845.1 Actinomycetota bacterium
ACCAATCAAAATCGATTCTGAAAATCGAAGATGTTTATCCTCCGGGTTGGGATGATGAGCAACTCAATGAAGAAGCTGATGTAATGATGCTTGATTCTCAAGCGAACGCAAAAGCAGCTGCTCTGAATCTTTTAGACATTCCTTACGACAGCTATCAAGCAGTCACACTCGTTGACCTAAAGGGTGCAGCTGGAAAGATTTTGAAAGCTGGAGACAAAGTTGTGAAAATCCAAGGACAAGATGTCATTGACATCAATCAGATCAAAGCTTTGGTAGAGGAGACACAGGGTAAGAGACCTGTTGTTCTAGACATACTTCGTGGCAAGAAGGAAATGACTGTAAGTATCACCCCTAAGAAGATTGATGGCAGTTGGCGTATCGGTGTTTACATCTCAGCCGTTCCGGTATTTCCTTTCGATATAGATATCAACGTAGGTAATGTAGGTGGCCCAAGTGCAGGCCAGATGCTGGCCCTAGCTATCTACGACAAACTAACTCCAGGGTCTCTAACCGGCGGAGAGGAGATTGCTGGAACTGGAACCGTTGATCCAGATGGAAACATTGGGCCTATTGGAGGAATTGTTCAAAAGATGTGGGGAGCATCTGGTGCAGGCGTCAGGTGGTTCTTAGCCCCTAGCGAAAATTGTTCCGAGGTCATCGGCAAAATCCCTAAAGGCATTAGCGTTATAAAGGTTTCAACTCTGCAAGATTCCCTTGCGGCTCTCAAGGAAATTTCAAGCAACGGCAACACTGCAAGTCTTCCGACCTGCACAAAGTAAAGGATAAAAATGTCTCAAGCAAACACTCAGATCAACAAGAAGAGAACGCCACTGGTGATTTCACTCGCAATCGTCGGTGCTCTAGCACTTGCTCTGATCAGCGCATCAGGTGTGTACACCGATGTTCTATGGTTTGACCAACTTGGTTACTTGAGTGTCTTTACAACACAGATATCTGCCCAAGTCACAGTTTTCTTGTTTGCCGCTGTTCTTGCCGCACTTTTCATCTGGGTAAACGTATTTGTAGCTTGGCGCTTTAGACCTATCTACATCACCAGCAATGACTTCTTTGGAAGAGACCTCGGTGAGTACCGTTCTGTTCTAGACAAGCTGCGCCGTAGAGTGCTCATTGTTATCCCAATCGTGATTGGTATTTTCCTTGCTCTAGGTCAGAGTTCAGAGTGGACAACTGTCTATAAGTTCATCAACCACAGCTACACCGGCGTTCTTGACCCACAGTTCAATTTAGACATCGGTTTCTATCTATTCGATCTTCCCTTCTACCTGCAACTGGTCGGTTATCTGCTTGGTGTTGTTATCTTCGCTCTTATCCCAGCGTTGATCCTGCACTTGGTTTATGGAGGAATTAAGTTCAACGGCAGAAGCGCTCAATTGACGAAGGTAGCGAGAATTCAGATCTCTGGACTTGCTGCTCTTGTAATGGTGCTTTTAGGTTTGAACATCTGGTTGGGTCAATACGAAACCATGACTAGCCCAAGCGGATTGTTCACTGGTGCAACATACTCCGACGTGAATGCTGCAATTCCAGCTGCACAGATTCTGACTGCAATTGCTTTTGTTGTTGCACTGCTATTCGTAGTCGTTGCAATAATTGCAAGATGGCGTTTGGCAATCTTAGGAACTGGTTTGATGCTTGTTACATCCATTCTTCTTGCGGGTGTTTGGCCAGGTATCGTCCACACCTTCCAGGTAGTTCCAAACGAGAGAACTCTTGAAGCTGAATACATTCAGCGCAACATCGAAGCAACCCGTGCAGCTTACGGTCTAGACAAAGTTGAAACCATTGCATTTGATGCAAAGACAACTGCTACCGCAGGTGCTCTAAAGGAAGATGCGCAGACTGCTGCTCAGATTCGAATCATTGACCCTAACTTGGTTAGCTCTTCTTTCAAGCAGCTTGAGCAATACCGTCAGTATTACAACTTCGTGAACCACTTAGATGTTGATAGATACACAATCAACGGCAAGACCCAAGACACTGTTTTGGCAGTTCGTGAACTAAACCAATCAGGTCTTGGTAACTCACAGTCTTGGTATAACAACACCATTGTTTACACACATGGTTATGGACTAGTTGCTGCCTACGGAAACAAGCGCTCAGCTGATGGTCAGCCGGTGTTCTTGCAGTCAGGTATTACTGCGACGGGTGCACTGGGTGAGTATGAGCCTCGTATCTACTTCGGTGAGAGATCACCTGAGTATTCAATCGTCGGCGCACCAGATGGAGCGGTTGATAGAGAGCTTGACTATCCAGCAGGCGGAACTGGAACTGAAGACCAGCAAACTATGACCACCTTCCAAGGAAACGGTGGCCCAACTCTTGATGGCATCGTAAAGAGGCTTGCTTACGCGATGAAGTTCCAGAGCGAGCAGATTCTGCTTTCAGATGCAGTGACCGACAAGTCACAGATTCTTTATCACCGCAGCCCTAGAGAGCGTGTTGCTGAAGTGGCACCTTATCTAACACTTGACTCAGACATGTATCCAGCAATTGTTGATGGCAAGGTTGTTTGGATTGTTGATGGGTACACAACTTCTGCAAACTACCCATACTCTCGTGCAGAGAGCCTAGGCAGCTCTATCGCAGATAGCTCAACTACTTCTAGCATCCCAGTTGGTTCTATCAACTACATTCGTAACTCAGTCAAAGCAACAGTGGATGCTTATGACGGGTCTGTGAAGCTTTACGCCTGGGACAGTGAAGATCCAATCCTGAAGACCTGGATGAAGATTTTCCCCAACACTGTGAAGCCTGTTTCAGAGATGTCAGGTGCGCTACTAAGTCACGTTAGGTACCCAGCAGATCTCTTCAAGATGCAGCGAGCAATCCTTGGTCAGTATCACGTAACCGATGCTGGAGCTTTCTACTCACAGCAGGATGCTTGGATGACTCCAAACGATCCAGTAGATCAGGGACAGGGAACAGGTTCACTGCAACCTCCTTACTACCTAACTCTGCAGGCACCAGGACAGAGCAAGCCATCGTTCTCTATCTACTCAACTTTCATTCCACGCTCAACCGGTGAAGCCTCTCGAAATGTTCTAACTGGATATTTCGTTGCAGATTCTGACGCTGGAAATAAGGATGGCAAGATTTCAACGAACTACGGAAAGTTGAGATTGCTGACCTTGCCTAGGACAACCATCGTTCCCGGTCCTGGACAGGTGCAGAACAATTTCAACTCCGATAGCGAAGTCTCTAAGTTGCTAAACATCCTGAGACAGGGTTCAACCAAGGTGCTAAACGGTAACTTGTTGACACTGCCTATCGGTGGAGGTCTTCTTTATGTTCAGCCTGTATACATCCAATCAACTGGGGAAACTTCTTTCCCACTTCTCAAGAAGGTCCTCGTTGCCTTCGGTGACAAGATCGCTTTCGAAGACAACCTTGATGCCGCTTTGAATGCTCTGTTCGACGGTGACTCAGGTTCTGGAGGATCTAACCCACCTCCTGTTGATCCAGATCAGACTCAAGCCGAGAAGTTAGCTACTGCTTTAGCTCAGGCAAAGCAGGCCGTGCTAGATAAGGACGCTGCCATGAAGGCAGGGGACTGGACCGCATTCGGCAAAGCAGACGCAAGATTGAAGGCAGCGATTGAGGCAGCTCTAGCAGCCAGCCAAAAGTAGCCCTAATCGTGTTAGACTGAAACTTCGCCGCGGGGTGGAGCAGTTCGGTAGCTCGCCGGGCTCATAACCCGGAGGTCGTAGGTTCAAATCCTGCCCCCGCAACCAAAAAGATAAACCCTGACTTCGGTCGGGGTTTTTCTGTTTCTGTGGAGAACATCTGAGTATCTAATTATTCGGACTAATCTCTGTGAATGCCTATACTCGCAACTGCTCTTGTATTGAGCGGAGCTTGGTTCGCCGCACCAACCTGTCCAGTTCCGCTATCAAGCAACAGAACAACAGTTGGTGCAATCACAAGCTCAACTGCACTAAGCGTTTGTGTCGCGAGTTCCAAAGTTGTTGAGGGCACCAATGGTTCGAAGATTCTGGTTATTGGCTCTACTGCGACACCCTCACCTCGTTGTCTGATTTATCCAAACGGATTGAACCCAGATCTAACTTTCTCTCTACTGGACTCAGGACACATCGGTTGTTGGAGTCTCTACCCACCTAGTCAGGTTGTCACAATCGTGAATCTGAGCACACCATCTCAAGCCAGCATTCAGGCAGCTTTGAAATCGTTCAAGCCAGATGTTCCTCGAATAAATGTGAAACCAGGTGCAATAGTTCAATTAGGGACTTCACTTTCCTTTAGCTCAAAAGCAGTTACTAAGCTAATCAAATCAAGTTTGCTAAACCTGCCTCTTCAGGTTCGATTCAAGCCCTCAACCTATTACTGGAAGCTAATGCCAATCAATAAGTCCTTTGCTTCTATCAGTCCGATATGGAGAGCCGACCGGTTAGGGTCTATACAAATGGAGAACAAAGTCGGTTATTCGGTCGAATACTCCTTCACAGGTCTCACTCCTTGGCGAACTGTGAAGCCAAACATCTCGATGACAGCTAAGCCTTTGAGCCTTTTTGTCAAACAAACCCAAGAGCCGCCGCGGGATATAAAGAGAATCCCGAGACTGGTTGGGGGCCCTTGTGTAATTGGCAAAGATTTGTGGGGTTGCTGATTTTCAGAAATTTCTCAGCAGGGTTTCATAAACTTATGAAGTTAGTTGCATATGTTTGCAGCAGTAGAAGTTTGAGTTTGGGAGTAATTGCATGTCGGATAACAAGAGTCATTACAACACTCAGTTCCTGGGTGAGCCAATCAAGATCAACCAAGCCGCTCAAGGACCTGCACAGGTTTCACGTCAACGCAAGTCAGCTAACTTAGGTGTAATCCTTGCCGCCATTCTTGGCCCAATTCTTGGTGCAGTCTTTGGTATCACCGCCTACGGTGGTGGCTTGCCTTTTTCAACTGGGGCGCAACAGGTCACCATTACAAACCCAGGCAGTGTTAACTGGGTGACAGCTGCTGCTGCCAAGGCTTTACCTTCGGTTGTGACTCTTTCTGTTTATTCAGGCTCAGATGGGGGAACCGGTTCGGGTGTAGTTCTTTCATCTGATGGATACATCCTCACCAACGCTCATGTCGTCACACTGGATGGATCGACGGACAACGTATCGATTGAAGTTAAGACCAGTTCAGAGAAGATTTTCAAAGCAGTTGTAGTTGGAACCGACCCAACTAATGACCTTGCAGTTATTAAAGCGACTGGAAATGGCTTTGTTCCAATCGAATTTACTGACAGTTCTTCGATAAACGTCGGAGACTCAGCGGTTGCTATCGGTGCGCCTCTTGGTTACGACGCAACTGTTACCGCTGGAGTGGTTTCAGCCTTGCACAGAACAATTCAGGTTGATTCTGCAGAGGTGCCACAGGATGGCGGATCAAGTCTGCAACTTTGGGACAACGGAAGTGCAGTCCCGCCAGTGAATCTAGATGTAATACAGACCGATGCTGCAATCAACCCAGGTAACTCTGGCGGTGCATTGGTAAATGACAGTGGGCAGTTGATTGGAATTAACGTAGCCATCGCCGGAGCCTCAGGAGCCGCAGGTCAAGCAGGAAGCATCGGTGTCGGTTTTGCTATTCCTTCAAATACTGCGAAGAGAATCTCCGAACAGCTGATTAAGACTGGCTCCGTAAGTCACGGATTACTGGGCGCATTGGTCAGTGACGCTGGAAGTTCTGACGGAACAGGTTCATTTTCGGTAGGTGCCAAAGTTCAGGAACTGACTCCAGGTGGCCCAGCCGAGAAGGCCGGTTTGCAGGTTGGTGACATTGTGGTTGGTTGTGATGGGCAAAGCATCGACAGTTCATCTGAGCTAACTGCTGCCATACGCTCTAAAGAAGCTTTTGCAACTGTAGAGCTTGAAATTCTTCGAGGGGCAGAGACGATAACTATTACAGCGAAGTTAGGCGATGCTTCTGCCAAATAACTAGTTTTTTCGCTTTAGAGCGTGGCAGACTACTTATATGTCGACGGCGCCATCTGTTCAGTATTCGATAACTATTCGCCTGGAAGCTCCAGCGAAGAACACGGCTGTAAGTGAACTAACTGCAATCATCGAACAAGCTGGTGGATCGGTCACTGCGGTTGACGTGAACCATTCAGATGCTGAACGAGTCAGGATAGACCTTACCTGTGCTTGCACTAACTCGGATCATGCAGGTCAGATAGTTGAGAGTCTGAAGCAAGTCGAAGGCGTCGTTGTTGGAAAGGTGTCTGACCGAACCTTCCTAGCTCACCTAGGTGGAAAGTTAACCATCGAGTCCAAGCTTCCAATTCGCAACCGAGATGATCTCTCGCTTATCTACACGCCAGGTGTTGCCCGAATCTGTGAAGCGATTGCTAAAGATCCAGCCGATGCTAGAAGACTTACCATCAAGCGCAACACCATCGCTGTTGTTTCAGATGGTTCTGCAGTTTTAGGTCTTGGAAATATAGGTCCATTAGCTGCTCTTCCAGTTATGGAAGGTAAGGCTGCTTTGTTCAAACGCTTCGCAAACATCGATGCTTTCCCTATCTGTCTTGACACTCAAGACACTGAAGAGATTGTTCGAACAGTCAAAGCAATAGCTCCTGTCTTTGCAGGTATAAACCTTGAAGACATTTCAGCTCCTAGATGTTTTGAGATTGAAGCAAGGCTTAGAGCTGAATTAGATATTCCTGTCTTCCACGACGATCAACATGGAACTGCAATTGTTTGCCTAGCTGCTCTTAGAAATGCACTCAAAGTAGTCGGTAAAAAGATTGAAGATGTTCGGCTCGTGATGAGCGGGGCAGGAGCGGCCGGAACAGCAGTTCTAAAACTGCTATTTGCAGCTGGGCTAAAGCATGCAACTGTTGCAGATCAACACGGCATCATCCACGTAGGTAGAGGAGACATTGATCCAACGTCTTCACTTGGTTGGGTGGCAGGGGTTACCAATGCATCAGGTAAGACCGGGACCCTCAAAGATGCAATTGTTGGAGCAGATGTCTTCATAGGTGTTTCGGCGGCGAATCTTTTGGATGCTTCAGACATTGAGAAAATGGCACCGAAGTCAATCGTCTTTGCGCTGGCTAACCCGAACCCTGAAATTGATCCGGCACAGGCTGCAATTCACGCAGCTGTTGTTGCTACCGGTAGAAGTGATTTCCCAAACCAAATCAACAACGTTTTAGCTTTCCCTGGTTTCTTTAGAGGTTTACTTGATGCAGGGGCCACTCAAATTACTGAGGGGATGCTGCTAGCAGCGGCTGATGCTCTAGCCAGGTGTGTTGAAACTTCTCAACTAAACGCCTCATACATTGTCCCTAGCGTTTTCCACGCTGATGTTGCTCAACGCGTGGCAGAAGCTGTTCGCAACGTGGCTAGGTCATAATCGAATTGTTATGACACAACAAAGCCCAATCACAATCGTTGATCCTCAGGTTGCACCTCTTGAACCAGGCGACCACGAGAGATACTCGCACTATGTCAAAAAAGACAAAGTAGTTGAGTCTGCTGTAATGGGAACCCCAGTTGTTGCTCTATGTGGGAAGGTTTGGGTGCCAAGTCGTGACCCGGAAAAGTTTCCAGTCTGCCCAGAGTGCAAAGAAAAGTATGAAGCAATGAAGAGCAATGAGTCGGGTGACTCCAATGGATCAGAGTAACCTCGCCAATAGACTTATTCAGTGAACAATTCGCCCATCGGTATCTTTGACTCAGGAGTCGGTGGCTTAACCGTTGCTAGGGCAATCATCGATCAGCTTCCTAATGAGTCAATCATTTATTTAGGTGACACAGCTAACACTCCTTATGGACCTAAATCACTCAGTGAAGTTAGGACACTTGCGCTAGGAGTAATGGATCGACTAGTTGACGAAGGCGTCAAAGTTCTGGTCATTGCCTGTAACACTGCATCTGCTGCAGTTCTTCGAGACGCTAGAGAGCGATACACCGAAGGTAGAGGCATTCCAGTGGTTGAGGTTATTCAACCAGCGGTTAGAAGAGCAGTCGCTGCAACTAGAAACGGTCACGTCGGGGTTATTGGAACTAATGCCACCATTGCTTCTAAAGCTTATGACGATGCTTTTGCTGCTGCTGTCTCACTGAATCTTGAAACAGTAGCTTGCCCTGAATTCGTTGACTATGTCGAACGAGGAATAACCAGCGGTCCTGAGCTAATTGCACTTGCTGAGACTTATCTTGCTCCTATCAAAGAAGCAGGCGTTGACACATTAGTTCTTGGTTGCACTCACTACCCACTCCTAACAGGTGCTCTGTCTTATGTTATGGGTGATGACGTGACATTAGTTTCTTCAGCTGAGGAGACAGCCAAAGATGTTTATCGGACCCTGTCTCAGCATGGTCTATTCAGGGGAGAACTGAGTGCTCCGACTCTTCGCTTCCAGGCGACCGGAGACGCAGCAGCTTTTGCTAAGTTAGCAAAGCGATTCTTAGGTCCTGAAGTTCAAACTGTTGAACAGATCAACTAACAAGAGAAGGTAATCAATTGACTAGAGCAGACGGCAGAGCCAATAACCAATTACGTAAGGTGACAATCGAGCGTAACTGGAGTGAGCATGCAGAAGGTTCTGCACTTATTTCTTTTGGTTCAACCAAAGTGCTCTGCACAGCTTCTTTCACCGCTGGTGTTCCACGTTGGAAAGTTGGTCAAGGAGAGGGTTGGGTAACCGCTGAATACGCAATGCTGCCAAGAGCAACCCATGACCGTAATGACCGTGAATCAATTAAGGGCAAAGTCGGCGGTCGAACTCATGAGATCTCAAGACTCATTGGTAGAGCACTTAGAGCTGCTGTTGACTTCAAAGCTCTAGGGGAGAACACCATCGTTATTGACTGTGACGTATTACAGGCTGATGGTGGAACTAGAACTGCAGCAATCACTGGAGCATATGTTGCTCTAGTTGATGCAATCAATTACGGAATTGCTAAGGGTCACATTCCAGCCAAGAACAAGGTAATCATTGACTCAATTGCTGCAATCTCAGTTGGCATCATCGATGGTAAACCAATGCTTGATCTTGCATACACAGAAGATGTTCGAGCAGAAACAGACATGAACGTTGTCGTGACAGGCTCGGGAAAGTTCGTAGAAGTTCAGGGAACTGCTGAAGGTGCAGCCTTCGATAGAGATGAACTAAACGCTCTCTTAGATCTAGCACTACTTGGAACAGCTGAGCTAACACGTCACCAGGCTGACTCACTAAATTCATGAAACTAGTTCTCGCAACCCATAACCAAGGCAAGGTTCAAGAGCTCAGAGCAATCCTTGAACCTAATGGTTTTGAACTGGCTGGTTACGACGGTCCAGAACCAGTTGAAGATGGAACAAGCTTTGTCGAGAATGCTCTCATTAAAGCAAGAGCTGCTTTTGCTTCAACCGGACTTCCAGCTCTTGCAGATGATTCAGGTATTGCAGTTGAGATTCTCGGTGGTTCACCGGGCATTTTCACTGCCATATGGTCTGGGACTAAAGACAATGTTGCTAATCGTCAGTTGCTCTTGGCTCAACTCAAAGACATTGCCGAAGAACATCGTCAGGCTTCATTTGTCTGCACGATTGCTCTGGTAACGGCTGAAACAGAAATCTGCTTCACGGGTATTTGGCCGGGCCGAGTTGCCTTTGAAGAACGAGGAGCAAACGGACATGGCTACGACCCGGTCTTTATTCCAGAGGGTTTTGAAATAACGGCAGCTGAACTGGAGCCTGAGGTAAAGAATGCGATCAGCCATCGCGCTCAGGCTGTTAGCGCTTTGGTTACTTACCTAAAGAGCCTTTAGTTCTACTCTTCACAATTTCCAGAATTACTGGAATGAATGAAATAGCAACTAGGGACAAGGTGACGAGAATTACGTGCTCGCGAATGAATTCGATGTTTCCCAGAAAATAACCAATGAGAGGAACGCTGATTCCCCAACTGAAAGCACCTATTAAGTTGTTGCGGAGGTAGTAGGGGTAAGGCATCTTGCCAACACCGGCTGCCACGGGGATAAAGGTTCGCATAATCGGGACATAGTGAGCGAAGATAACCGCTTTACTTCCATACTTTGCAAAGAAAGTTTGAGTTCTCTCAACATTCTTGTGGCTAAACAACTTAGAGTCTTCACGCTTGAAGACAGCAGGTCCTGCCTTTAGACCAATGAAGTATCCAATCTGGTCTCCAATTACTGCTGAGAAAGAGATCATCAGACAGGCTAGCCAGATTGGTGCATCGATAACCCCACCACCAATTAGTAGTCCAACTGTGAACAGGAGCGAGTCTCCAGGGAGGAAGAACCCTAGGAGCAGTCCAGTCTCAGCTATCACTATCAGTGAAGCTATGACCAGGGCTAGGGGTCCAAGGGACGCGAGGATGGCTTCTGGGTGCAGGATATCGTTTATGTTCACGTGCCCCCAGCAGGAATCGAACCTGCGCACCCGCCTCCGGAGGGCGGTGCTCTATCCCCTGAGCTATGGGGGCTCAAAGACACACCCAGACTACCAGCGGGGTATCTGGCTACTTGGGAGACATTTCAGCCTTATCGGGGCTCTTCGCTAGACTTAGAGAATTACTGGCGCAGGCATTGAAGCCTGCCAGCCATAGATATTTCACTCAAATCAAAGGTATCCACGTGACCCCTGCTGACATTGCCGCAAGCATCCTGCGCATACTTGCCTCTCTGCAGGCAAGTGGGTCGCTAAACGCGGGCGAATTGCCTGCGGATATCACAGTGGAGAGACCCAAGAACCGTGAGCACGGAGATTGGGCTACCAACGTAGCCATGCAGTGGGGAGCGAAGCTTTCAGCTAATCCAAGAGAGTTCGCCAATTTACTTTCAGCAGAATTAGCCAAAGAACCGGGCGTTGCGAAGGTTGATGTCGCGGGTCCCGGCTTTATCAACATCACTCTGAGCGCTGCAGCTGCCGGTGAACTAGCTAAGCAGATTGTTCTAGCTGGAGAGAAGTTTGGAACTGGAAGCGATCTACAAGGTTTGAAAATGAACCTTGAGTTTGTTTCAGCTAACCCAACCGGCCCAATTCACATTGGTGGAACCAGATGGGCTGCCGTTGGAGATTCACTTGCGCGAATCTTTGAAGCTCAAGGCGCGAGTGTCACCAGAGAGTATTACTTCAACGACCACGGTGCACAGATTGATCGTTTTGCTAGATCACTTGTGGCTGCTGCCAGAAACGAAAGTGCTCCGGAAGATGGCTATGCCGGTGAATACATCAACCAGATTGCTGAATCTGTCTTAGCTCAACATCCTGATGCTGCAACTCTTCCCGATGCCGAAGCAACAGAAACTTTTAGAGCCACCGGTGTTGAACTCATGTTTGGCGAAATCAGAGAATCTCTTGAAGAGTTCGGTGTTCACTTTGATGTCTTTTTCCACGAGAACTCTCTATATGAGTCAGGTGCAGTTCAGAAAGCAATTGAAAGACTTAGAGGACTAGGTCACATCTATGAACAAGATGGTGCTATCTGGCTTCGTTCAACAACCTTTGGTGATGACCGTGACCGTGTAGTAATCAAGAGCGATGGTGAGGCTGCATACATCGCAGGAGATCTCGCTTACTACCTAGATAAGCGTGAACGTGGCTTTGATAGAGCAATCTATATGCTCGGTGCTGACCACCACGGATATGTTCCAAGAATGATGGCACTCTGTGCTGCCTTTGGTGATGAGCCAGGTGTGAACCTAGAGATTCTTATCGGTCAACTTGTGAACCTAGTAAAAGATGGCGAACCTGTGAGAATGTCCAAGCGTGCTGGAACAGTTGTAACAATGGAAGACCTTGTTGAGGCTGTTGGTGTTGATGCTGCTCGTTATGCGCTAACTAGATCGTCAATCAACTCAATGTTGGATATTGACCTAGACCAACTCTCTAAGAAGACCAACGACAACCCAGTGTTCTACGTTCAGTATGCTCACGCAAGAACTAAACAGGTTGCCAACAATGCCTCACAACTTGGTGTCGATGACACTGAATTTGATCCAGCACTTCTAACTCACGCAAGTGAGTCAGAACTACTTGGCAAATTAGCTCAGTTACCTAAGGTGATGGCTCACTCAGCAACAGAGCGTGCACCGCACCTAGTTGCTAGATACCTAGAAGAAGTTGCTGGTGCTTATCACCGTTGGTATGACAACTGTCGTGTCACTCCTCTTTCTGAACAACCGGTAGAACCTGTCCACAGAACCAGACTTTGGCTAAACAATGCAGCATCTGTTGTCCTTGCTAATGGACTTAGAGTCCTAGGTGTATCTGCGCCGGAGCGGATGTAATCGTGGGAGAGATGCTTGCACCAGATTGGCTAACCAAGCCAGCAAACGTGAATGACCTAGCCAAAGGTATTTGGCCGACTAGCGCTAAGCGCGAGAGCGAAGGTCAACTTTCAATTGGTGGTGTATCTGTTGGCGATCTTGCTGGTGATTACGGAACCCCGCTCTATGTATTGGATCAGGCTGATTTCTTCGATAGAGCCAAGCGCATCAGAGAAGCGTTCTCAGCTGCCGCTACTCGCTACGGAACTACCGCGAAGCAGTATTACGCAGGTAAAGCACTGCTCTGCACAGAGATTGTCCGCTGGGTAGATGAACTTGGTTTGTATTTGGATGTTTCAAGCGGTGGAGAACTTGCAGTTGCTCTAGCTGGTGGAATTGATCCTTCTAGAATCGGTTTGCACGGTAACAACAAGTCACACGGTGAAATTGGTAGGGCAGTTGCTGCTGGTGTCGGAGTCATTGTTATTGACAGTGAAATTGAAGTTGAAAGAATTGCTTCAGCTGCTGGCGCTCAAGACCGTATTCAACCAGTTCGCTTGAGAGTGAACACCGGCGTTCACGCTCACACACACGAATACCTTGCAACTGCTCGTGAAGATCAGAAGTTCGGTATCGCTATCGCTGATGTTCCGCAGATAGTTGCCAATATTCGTTCACACAAACATCTTCAGTTCCTAGGTTTGCACTCACACATTGGTTCACAGATATTTGCAGTTGAGGGATTCATTGAAGCTGCGAAGAGACTAATCGAATTGCATGCCGAACTTCTCAAGACTGGTCCAGTTCCAGAACTAAACCTCGGCGGTGGGTTTGGAGTTGCATACACCGAACAAGATAAGCCTGCACAGATCGAAGAAATTGCATACGCAATTATTGAAACTGTTGAAGCTGAGTGTAAGAAGCGTGGAATTGATATTCCTGCCTTAGCTTTTGAACCAGGTCGATACATTGTTGGCCCAGCAGGTATCACTATCTATAACGTTGGCACTACCAAAGATGTGATGGTTGAAGAAACTGCATCAAGGAAATACGTAAGCATCGATGGCGGTATGAGCGATAACGCTAGACCTGCTCTCTACGAAGCTGATTACTCAGTAGCTCTTGCATCTAGAGAATCAACGGCTCAACCAGTTATCTCAAGAGTTGTTGGTAAGCACTGTGAGTCAGGGGACATCGTGGTTAGAGATGCCTTCCTACCTGAGGATGTTAGCCCAAATGACCTACTGGCTGTTGCAGTTACCGGCGCATATTGCTTCTCACTTGCTAGCAACTACAACTACCTGGCCAGACCTGCAGTTGTTGCAGTCAAGGATGGTCAAACCACACTTTTGGTTAGAGCAGAAACAGAAACTGATTTGCTGGCTAGAGATGCCAGACTTAACACAACAGAGACAAAGGTTCTCAAATGATTGAATACCGCCCATTACGTATAGCACTCCTAGGTGCTGGTTCAGTTGGTTCTCAGGTAGCCAGACTGATTATTGAAAACAAAGCCGAACTTGCTGCCCGAGTCGGTGCAGAGCTTGAGCTTGCTGGCGTATTTGTCAGAGATAAAAAGGCAGCCAGAGATTTCGACATTCCTCAAGAACTTCTAACCACCGAATCAGATGCCCTAATTCTTGGTGCAGATATTGTGATTGAAGTAATGGGTGGCATTGAGCCAGCTAGAACTCTTATCCTTCAGGCATTGAACTCAGGTAGCGATGTAATTACTGCCAACAAAGCGCTGCTAGCAACGCATGGAACAGAACTATTTGATGCTGCTGAGCAAGTCGGTGCCCAGCTCTATTTTGAGGCTGCTGTTGCAGGAGCAATTCCAATCATTAGACCTCTGCGTGAATCTCTTGCTGGAGACAAAGTTAAGCGCATCATGGGAATCGTTAATGGTTCAACCAACTACATTCTTGACCGCATGGACTCAGCAGGGCTCACTCTTGAGCAGGCGATGACAGAAGCCACCAACCTTGGCTATCTGGAAGCAGATCCATCGCTCGATGTTGAAGGTTATGACGCAGCACAGAAGGCAGCGATCTTGGCATCTCTTGCTTTCCACACTGAGGTTCCTCTGGAGAAGGTTTACCGTGAAGGTATTACCAAGATCACTAGAGAGCAGATGGCTGCAGCGAAGCGTGATGGTTACGTCATCAAACTACTTGCTATCTGTGAAGCAATTCCTGCAGATGGCATTAACGGTGAAGAGGGAATTTCAGTTCGCGTATATCCAGCAATGGTTCCACTTGAGCACCCACTTGCATCTGTTAGAGGAGCATTCAATGCTGTCTTCGTTGAAGCAGAAGCAGCAGGGGCTTTGATGTTCTATGGTGCTGGTGCCGGTGGAGTTCAAACAGCATCTGCAGTGATGGGTGATCTTGTTTCTGCTGCAAAGAGACATGTTGCAGGTGGTCCAGGTCTTGCTGATTCAGCTCACGCAGACCTTGAGGTTCTTCCTATTTCACGAATCAGAACCAGATACCAAATAACTTTGGAAGTTAGCGACCAGCCAGGTGTCCTTGCACAGATTGCGAACATGTTCGCTAAATATAACGTCTCGATTGAAACAGTTGAGCAGTCAGCCAAGATGATTGAAGCCGAGACAGTTGCTTGGCTTGAAATTGGAACACACTTAGCTACCGATAAAGACCTAGCTGCAGTTGTTGCAGAACTTGCTGTCAGTGAAGCAGTTGAACAAATTACTTCAGTTATCCGAGTTGAGGGAGAGTAAACATGGCACATCAATGGCGTGGAGTTATCAACGAATACTTTGATCGTCTAGACATCGCTCCTGGCACCAAGGCCATAACTCTAGGTGAAGGCGGAACTCCACTTGTTCACGCACCAGCCCTTGCAAAGTTAGTTGGGGCTGCCGATGTTTGGCTAAAGGTAGAAGGCATGAACCCGACCGGTTCATTCAAAGACCGTGGAATGACAATGGCAGTAACCAAGGCTGTTGCTCACGGAGCGAAAGCAGTTATCTGTGCATCAACGGGAAACACTTCAGCAAGTGCCGCAGCCTACGCAGCCGCTGCTGGCATCAAGTCAGTCGTTCTTATTCCTGAGGGAAAGATCACATTGGGTAAGCTAGCTCAAGCTATCGCTCACAAGGCTTCAATTCTTCAGGTCAGAGGTAACTTTGATGACTGTCTAGTTTTAGCTCGTGATCTTTCAGAGAACTATGCAGTGCACTTGGTGAACTCGGTAAACCCTGACCGCATTGAAGGTCAGAAGACTGCAAGCTTTGAGGTAGTTGAGAATTTAGGTTTTGCACCAGATTTTCACGTCATGCCGGTCGGTAATGCTGGAAACTATTCTGCATACTTCAAGGGTTACCTAGAGGAATTCAACGAGGGAATCATCAAGGAAGTTCCTAAGCTTTGGGGTTTCCAAGCTGAAGGTTCAGCGCCATTTGTTGCTGGTCACCCAATTGAAAACCCTGAGACCATCGCAACTGCAATTCGTATCGGTAACCCTGCCTCTTGGGATCTGGCTCTAAGTGCACAGGAGTGTAGCCAGGGTGAGTTCGGTGCGGTCTCAGATACTGAAATTCTTTGGATGCACAGGTTCCTATCTAACGAAGTCGGCGTATTTGTTGAGCCTTCTTCTGCAACTGGTGCTGCTGGTCTTTTGAAGAACTCAAAGCTGGGTAGAGTTCCGCACGATGCAAAGATCGTTGTTACGGTCACCGGTCATGGTCTAAAGGATGTTGGTTGGGCTCTAAAGGATGAAGAGGGTAACGAAGTTAGCCCTACCTCTTGCTCTAAAGATGCTGCTGAAGTTGCTGAACTTCTTGGCTTGGAGAAAAACTAATGCGTTTGGATGAAGTCAATTCCATTATCGGAAGAAAAGTAGTTGTAAAGGTTCCTGCAACCTCTGCAAACCTAGGTCCTGGCTTTGACACTTTAGGTATGGCGCTTTCTTACTATGACGAATTGGAAGTTGAAGCTGTTGACACAACAGATTCAGTTGTTGAAGTCATAGGTGAGGGAGCAGGAGATGTTCCAACAGGCGATGACAACCTAGTTGTGAAATCAATTGCCTATACCTTCGCTCACTACAGACAACCAATGCCAGGTCTTCGACTAAAGGCTAAGAATTACATTCCACACGGTAGGGGAATGGGTTCATCAGGAGCAGCTGTTGTTTCAGGAATCATGGCAGCTAAAGGTCTGCTAGATGGCCTAATTGAGATGTCAGCAAATGACCTATTACAGATTGCAACCGAACTTGAAGGTCACCCAGATAACGTAGCTCCTGCACTCTTCGGTGGACTGACCATCGCTTGGCAGGATGAAACTGGGCCTAAGCACAAGAAGCTCTTTGTGCACAGAGGTGTTTCTCCTCTTGTTCTTGTTCCGAAGAACAAGATGTCAACTGAGTTAGCGAGATCACTTCAACCAGAATCGGTTCCACACGATGATGCTGTCTTCAACGTCTCTAGATCTGCACTTCTAATTGCAGCTCTAACCCAGAGCCCAGAACTACTTTTGGCTGCTACTGAGGACCGTTTGCACCAGAACTATAGAGCTGCAGCAATGCCTGAGACCGATGCAGTAATTACAGCCCTGAGAGCAGCTGGACATGCCGCAGTGGTTTCAGGAGCTGGACCATCAGTGCTTGTTTTGGCCTCAGACCCCGCACAAAGACTGGCCGCAGCCAAGCTGGCGGCTGAAAAGTTCCCACAATGGCAGCCTTTAATGTTGGCGGTTGATTTCAAAGGTGCTACTGTTATCACGTACCGAAACTAAGACCTTATCTCTAAGAGTCTGGTACCAAAGCCCGCAAAAACTTGCGGATAGCGCACGACAAGGTCGTGCATCACAGCAATCAACCTCCAATTAGAAACCGATTGCGAACCAAGAAAGAGTTATTACCAATGGATGAAATCCAAAAAGCAGCAACACCAAAGAAGTCTCGTCGCGTAACTGCCGTGCCAGCAACTGATGCAACACCTGCAGAAGCGAAGAAGCCTACAAGATCTCGTAAGAGCGAAGATGCTCCTGCAGCTGAGTCAAAGCCTGCAGAGGCAGCTCCTTCTGAAAGCAGAGGTAACCGTAATCGTTCAGCAAATTCTGAATCAGCTCCTCAGGAGAGTTCAGAGCGGAGCGAATCACCTCAGCGTGATCGTGAAGTTGATAGCGAAAGGCCAGAGCGTAACGACCGCCAGGGTCAGAATCGTAACCGTAACCGTAACCGCAACCGTGGAAACGATCGCTTCCGCGACCGTGACCGTCGCCGTGGCCCTAACAACGACCGTGAAGAAGCAGAGCCAGAGATTTCTCCAGATGATGTTCTAGTTTCAGTTGCTGGAATCCTAGACATTCTGGACAACTACGCATTCGTCAGAACCACTGGTTACCTTGCTGGCCCTAACGATGTTTACGTCTCTCTTGGCCAGGTAAAGAAGTATTCACTTCGTAAGGGTGACGCAGTTGTTGGCGCAATTCGTCAACCACGCGAAGGCGACCAGGGTCGTCAGAAGTTCAACGCAATTGTTCGCATTGATTCAATCAACGGACAGACTGCAGAAGAGTCAGCTAAGCGTGTTGAATTCGGCAAGCTAACTCCGCTTTACCCTCAGACCAGACTTCGTCTAGAGACTGAGCCAAACAAACTTTCAACTCGAATCATTGACCTAGTGGCTCCAATTGGTAAGGGTCAGCGTGGCCTGATCGTTTCACCTCCTAAAGCAGGTAAGACTTTGGTGCTTCAGGCAATTGCTAATTCAATTGCACAGAACAACCCAGAAGTTCACCTAATGGTTGTTTTAGTTGATGAGCGTCCTGAAGAAGTTACAGATATGCAGAGAACTGTCAAGGGCGAAGTTATTGCTTCTACCTTCGACCGTCCTGCAGAAGATCACACCACTGTTGCAGAACTTGCAATTGAGCGTGCGAAGCGTTTGGTTGAGCTAGGACACGACGTTGTCGTGCTTCTTGACTCAATTACTCGTTTAGGTCGTGCATACAACCTTTCAGCTCCTGCTTCTGGTCGTATTCTTTCCGGTGGTGTTGATTCATCAGCTCTTTACCCACCCAAGCGTTTCTTTGGTGCAGCACGTAACATCGAAGACGGGGGATCACTAACCATCCTTGCAACCGCTCTAGTTGAGACTGGTTCAAAGATGGATGAAGTTATCTTCGAAGAGTTCAAGGGAACTGGAAATATGGAGTTGAAGCTAGATCGTAAATTTGCCGATAAGCGCATCTTCC
>JBEAMR010000040.1:0-10562 GCA_041165845.1 Actinomycetota bacterium
AAACCACTACACGCGCACGCCTAAACTTATATCTGCATAAGGAGCAACCTAAATGAGTGAAGTAAAACTACCTGCGCTTGGCGAGAGCGTAACCGAGGGAACAGTAACCCGATGGCTCAAGAAGATTGGCGACACAGTTGCCATCGATGAGCCTTTAGTTGAAGTCTCAACTGACAAGGTTGATACTGAGATCCCATCCCCTGTAGCCGGTGTTCTTACTCAAATTCTTGTTGCCGAAGACGAGACTGCAGCCGTAGGCGCTGTTCTAGCAGTAGTAGAAAATGGCGTTGCTGCTTCAGCACCTGCTGCTCCAGCCGCACCTGTTGTCGAAGCAGCACCAGTCCAAGCAGCGCCTGTAGTTGTATCACCTCCAGTTGTTGAAGCTCCAGTTGCCGCACCGGTATTTGTGCCACCTGTAATCTCTGCTCCCGTTGCAGCTCCTGTTGTGAGCGCACCTGCACCTACCGAACCAATCGTTACACCGGTTAGCCTGCCTGCATTCACTGCCCCAGTTGCCGCTCCTGCTGCTACAGGTTCAGACGCCAGTTACGTAACCCCTTTGGTTCGAAAGCTAGCAACGGAAACCGGCGTAAACCTTTCAACTGTTGCTGGTACTGGTGTTGGCGGACGTATCCGTCGTGAAGATGTTCTGGCAGCTGCAAGCAACCGATCAAGCGCTCCTGTGGCTGCAGCACCTGTTGCAGAATCTGCACTACGTGGCACTGTGGAACCAATGTCTCGCCTTCGTAAGGTTCTTGCAGAGCGTGCAGTTGCTTCAATGGTTTCAACAGCACAGCTGACAACAGTTGTTGAAGTTGATGTCACTGCCATTGCCCACCTAAGAGCTGCTAAGCAGGCTGAATTCACTGCTAAGACCGGCGTCAAGTTGAACTTCATGCCTTTCTTCTTGCTCGCTGCGGCTGAAGCGCTTCGCGCTCACCCAAAGATCAACTCAAGCGTCGACGGCGAGAGCATTGTTTACCACCCATCAGAGAACATCAGCTTCGCTGTTGATACTGAGCGTGGTTTACTAACTCCAGTTATTCGTGATGCGGCTTCACTGTCACTAGCCAACATCGCTTCTCAGATTGCGGACCTTGCTGCAAGAACCCGCGAGAACAAGCTAAAGCCAGATGAGCTTTCAGGTGGAACTTTCACTCTCACCAACACAGGTTCACGTGGTGCATTGTTCGATACTCCAGTTGTCTTCCTACCTCAGTCAGCAATCCTTGGAACTGGTGTAGTTGCAAAGCGTCCAGTTGTTGTAACAGATGAACACGGCCAGGACAGCATTGCAATCAGAAGCATGGTCTACCTAGCGCTTTCATACGATCACAGAATCATTGACGGTGCAGATGCGAGTCGCTTCCTGGTCGATGTCAAGAACCGTCTTGAGAATGCAGACTTCCTAGGAAACTTCGGCATCTAACCTATTGAAGCAATTTGGTAGACCTTACCGGTCTTCCAAGCTGTTACTTTCCACTTGGATTCGTCGCAAACTCGCACAAGGTTAAGTTGAACTAATCCGCCAAGTTGCGTCTTTGCTTGCACCAGGTACTTGATTCCGTTCAACTCGGTTTGCCTGTCTGTTTGTAACTGAACTTGCTCCCCTGCCTTTGGAGTCGTCGAGCAAGTAAGTCTTCTGGTTTCAACTTCGATTGCAACTGGCTTTGTCCTAACTTCAGGAGTTGCAAACGCGTGCGGTAATAAGCTCAAGCAGATCAAACCAGAGCAGGTGGTGGCAATTAGTAGAGACCTCCTTCGTTTGACGGTGTCATGATGAAACCCAGAAATTGCGTCAAAAGTGAGCCTGGTTTGCTTGGCTGGCTTAAGAGCGAATTTGACGCTTGCCAAATCAACGCTTGGCGCGATCAAGAGCGCGACTTTCCCGTCTCTCAACCTCACAGGTGTCGTACCTAAGTTGCTGAATTGCGCGAGATATCTAGGCCAAGCTCTCCGCTTGCTTGGTACGAATAGATATTGGTTAGCGGCTTCCAATCTCCTGTCCCTCACTGAGTAAACCCTGCCAAGTGTATTTCGGCGCTCCAGCTTGAGAACAGCAAAATTCCGAAGACTAGGCGGGTTATTACGAACCATTTGCCAAGTATCTAGACCGAGCCACTCAAATACCACAGACATTACCTTCCTGTCGATGAACGAGCGATTTCTTGAGTTGTGGATGGATTTAGACTTGTACTATGCCCGCATTCGAAGTAGTTGGATTGTCACCAAATTATGTTGACTATCTGCAGGCTTGGGAACTGCAAAGAGCGGTGCATGCAGATGTGGTGTCCGGTGTTCGCGGAGACACAGTCTTACTCCTAGAGCATGATTCTGTATACACAGCGGGTAAGAGAACTGAAGATGAAGAACGTCCTGAGGATGGAACTCCGGTAATCGATGTTGACCGGGGTGGCAAGATTACTTGGCATGGTCCAGGCCAACTTGTCGGTTACCCAATCATGAAGCTACCAGATCCAATCGATGTGGTTGGTTACGTTCGTTGGCTAGAGCAAGTCCTAATTGACAGCATTGCAGAATTTGGCCTGAGGACTGAAAGAGTTGAAGGTCGCTCTGGTGTCTGGGCTCCCATCGGAGATACCCACGTCAAGATTGCTGCAATTGGAATCCGAGTCGCTGAGAAAGTAACAATGCACGGCTTTGCGTTGAACTGTAATAATTCTTTGGACCCTTACGAAACCATCATTGCCTGCGGCATCAAGGACGCGGCAACGAGTACGATAAGCGAGTTGCTACAAGTAAACATCACACCAGCAATGGCGGCAGATGTCATCCAGCGACGACTGACTGAGATAGGTAAGTAATTGACTCAAGAGCCTAATGCCCCAAAGCGGATGCTTCGTGTTGAGGCACGTAACGCTGAAGTGCCTATTGAGCGCAAGCCTGAGTGGATAAAGACCAAAGCGAAGATGGGTCCGGAGTACCAAGCTCTGCACACTCTCGTGAAGACCGAAGGACTCCACACTGTTTGTCAGGAAGCCGGCTGCCCGAACATCTTCGAGTGTTGGGAAGATCGTGAAGCCACATTTCTTATCGGTGGTGCACAGTGCACTCGTCGCTGTGACTTCTGCCAAATTGATACTGGAAAGCCTGCAAACCTAGATCCAGACGAACCAAGGAGAGTTGGCGCATCTGTCAAGCAGATGGAGCTACGCTACGCAACAGTCACCGGTGTTGCAAGAGATGACTTACCTGATGAAGGTTCATGGTTGTATGCAGAGACCATTCGCCAGATTCACAAGCAGTCCCCAGGCACCGGTGTTGAAATTCTTATTCCTGACTTCTCTGGAAAGCCAGAACTGCTTCAGAAGATCTTCGATGCTAAGCCCGAAGTCTATGCACACAACGTTGAGACCGTTCCACGAATCTTCAAGCAGATTAGACCTGCATTCACATACGAGAGATCACTTGATGTAATAACACAGGGCAGGAACGCTGGAATGGTCACCAAGAGCAACCTGATTCTGGGTATGGGTGAAGAGATCGAGGAGGTTATCCAGGCACTGCACGACCTTTACGACGCGGGAACAGACATCATCACTATCACCCAGTATCTACGTCCAAGTTTGAAGCACCACCCGGTTACTCGTTGGGTAAAGCCCCAAGAGTTTGTAGAACTCAAAGAAATAGCAGAGGGTATTGGTTTCCTAGGGGTCCTCAGCGGACCACTAGTGCGCAGCAGCTATAGGGCTGGTCGCCTCTGGGCTCAATCTATGATGAAGCGCGGAGATGTGATCCCGGAACATCTAGCTCATCTAGCTGATGCCGCCATCCGTGACGGATTCAGCCAAGCTGTGAACTAGGCTTAAACCCATGGCAAAAGACAATAAACCTAAAAAAGCTCCGGGCATGTTCGGCCAACTTGGCGAGCAAATGAGATTCCTCAGGGGTGTTGACCCCAAAGCGATGCCAATTGCGATTTTGATCGGAATAGGTGCATTCGTATCCATCACAACTCTTGGAATCTTCATTTCTGCTGGGGAGTTCCTAGGTATCGTCGTTTGGGTAGTACTCGCGATAGTGACCGGTTACTTGGGAGCTCTACTCACACTCACCAGAAGAGCTAACACTGCAATTTTCAAGAAGTACGCAAACGAGCCGGGCCGTATCAGCCTCACCGTTGGAACACTAACCCGTCGTGTCTATAAGGGCACAAACCAGCCAGTCGCCGTAAACGCCAGAACCAAGGACCTTGTGTTCCGAATCGTAGGTCCTGCTGGTGTAGTACTCCTTGGCGAAGGCGCTAGAAGCAGCACCCAACAGCTCCTTGAGGATGAACGCCGTAAGGTCCAGCGTGTCGCGTCTGGCGTCACCGTCCACACCTTCTACAGCTCCGAAGATGGCCAGGGTGTCCCCCTAGCTACACTTCACAAGAAGGTAACAAAGCTAAAGAGAACTCTCACTAAGAGCGAGATTAGAGCCGTCCAGAACCGCCTTGCAGCAATGGATGCGAGAGGTGGACTACCGATCCCTAAGGGTGTCGACCCAAACAAAATCCGCGCTTCAAAGCGAGTCCAGTAACTTTTTACATTCCTGAAACATAGTTTTGAGGCTTTAGGTCCAAATAGGCAGGTAAAGTTGTCTTGAGCGTAATGAATCGCTCAAATCCCACAACCTTGAAGGGCTCTCCCTATGTTTAAATCAGCATCCGAGGTCATCAAATTCATTAAGGATGAAGACGTAAAGTTCCTTGATGTTCGTTTCACTGACCTACCTGGTGTTCAACAACACTTTAACCTCCCAGTAAGCCAGATTGACGAAGACTTCTTCGTAAACGGTCAGCTTTTCGACGCTTCATCGATCAGAGGTTTCGCTTCAATCCACGAGTCAGACATGCAGCTAATCCCTGATGTTTCAACTGCGTACCTAGACACATTCCGCGTTGAGAAGACCCTTGTCATCAACTTCGACATTTACAACCCACGTAACGGTGAGATCTACGGCCGTGACCCACGTCAGGTTGCAAAGAAGGCTGAGGCTTATCTTGCTTCAACCGGTATTGCTGACACAGCGTTCTTCGCTCCAGAGGCAGAATTCTTCATCTTCGATGAGGTTCGCTACGAGACCAAGGCAAACACCTCTTACCACTTCGTAGATTCAATCGAAGGTACTTGGAACTCAGCTCGTGAAGTTGAATCAGATGGCGGCCGCAACCTAGGAAACAAGACACCTTACAAGGGTGGGTACTTCCCTGTTTCTCCCGTTGACCACCTAGCTGACATTCGCGATGAGATCGTCCTAAACCTTGAGAAGGCTGGCCTTTCAGTTGAGCGCAGCCACCACGAAGTTGGTACTGCTGGCCAGTGCGAGATCAACTACAGATTCGACACTCTATTGAAGTCTGCTGATGATGTTATGAAGTTCAAGTACATCGTCAAGAACACAGCTTTCAACTACAACAAGACCGCAACCTTCATGCCGAAGCCACTATTCGGTGACAATGGTTCAGGTATGCACGTTCACCAGTCGCTATGGAAAGATGGCAAGCCGCTGTTCTATGACGAGAACGGCTACGGCGGTCTATCTGATCTAGCACGCTGGTACATCGGTGGCCTACTAAAGCACGCTCCAAGCTTGCTTGCATTCACCAACCCAACTGTTAACAGCTACCACCGTCTAGTTCCAGGTTTCGAAGCTCCAGTAAACCTTGTTTACTCAGCTGGTAACCGTTCAGCTGCTATTCGTATTCCAATGACTGGCACCAACCCGAAGGCTAAGCGCATTGAGTTCCGTGCACCAGATGCTTCTGGTAATGCGTACCTTGCATTCGCAGCAATGTTGATGGCTGGTCTTGACGGTATCAAGAACAGAATCGAGCCACACGCTCCAGTGGACAAGGACCTATACGAGCTACCTCCAGAGGAAGCTAAGAACATCCCACAGGTTCCAGGTTCTCTAGAAGAAGTTCTAAAGGCTCTAGAGGCTGACCACGACTACCTACTTCAGGGAGATGTGTTCACCAAGGACCTAATCGAAACATGGATTGACTACAAACGCGAGAAAGAGATCAAGCCTTTCGCTCAGCGTCCTCACCCATACGAGTTCGAGCTTTACTACGGCGTCTAGTCGTAAGCAAGGAACGGGTCACCAGAAATGGTGGCCCGTTTTGCTTTAACAACTACTGAAAGAAGACTCTCTCAAAGACCATCCGACATCGGCGAGTAAAGGCCAGGTAGTCTTCTTCAAGTTTTGAAGCGCTACCTCTTGGATACTCAAGAATCCTCGCCATACCCTCAAGCTGTTTGCGATCTAGCGGTAGAACATCTGACCGCTTGTTAGACCAAAGCACTGCCGCCGATCTGATTCGTGAAGTAAGCAACCAAGCTTCTTCAAGCACTCTCGCATCGTGGACTTCAATCAACTTCTCTTCAACACAGGCGGAAAGAGCGGCAAGTGTCTGTGGGGTCCTAATACTTGGGTGAGCGTTACCGTGCTTTAGTTGCAGCAGTTGAACAAGCCACTCAATGTCACTGAGTGACCCACGACCAAGTTTCAGGTGTCGTTTTGGATCAGCTCCCTGGGGAAGTCTTTCACTCTCAACGCGAGCCTTGATTCTTCTGATTTCAGTGATCGATTGAGTTGTGAACTCAGCTGGGTAGCGATACTTATCAACCAAATCGTTGAACCCAGCTTGCAGTTCAGAGCTACCAAAGAACATCCTTGCTCTAAGCAAAGCTTGGTTCTCCCAGATGTCTGCCCAACGTGAATAGTATGCAGAGTATGACTCAAGTGATCTAGCAATCGCGCCAGACTTACCTTCTGGACGAAGCCCCATGTCTAACTCGAATTCAAGCTGCGGGTCTTGGGATTGCTTCTTGATTTCTGCAATCACAAGTTCAGCAGCCTTCTGAGCAATCGCCACCGGAATAGTTGGCTTTGGTTCATAGACAAACATGACATCAGCATCACTTCCGAAACCTAGCTCCCCACCACCAAAGCGGCCCATCGCCACGATACCGAAGTCAAGCAGGTCGCTTACCTTCTCTTCGTTGTGCTCCATCGTTGCTATCAGTTCTTCAGCAAGAGAAGCTAAGTACCACTGACACAAATCCGTAAGTCCTTGGGATAACTGACTTAAAGTTAGTTCGCCGACAACTGCACCAAGAGCTAAGCGCAAAGTCTCGCGTCTACGAATGTGTCTAATCGATTTTGCAAACTCATCAACATTCGCATGTCTAGTTGCTAACGAGTGTGATTGAGCCTCTAGTTCCTCAAGGGACTGAGGTCTAAGCTGGTCTAAGTCTTCGAACCAGGCTGCACCTTCTGGGATTAGTTCCAGAAGAGCTGTTGCTAACCTACTGGTTGAGAGTGCAACAGTCATACGCTCTGCTGCACCGCTTGAATCACGAAGCATGCGCAGATACCAATGTGACTCACCTAGGTTCTCAGAAAGCCTTCTAAAGGCTAGAAGAGCTGCATCTGGATCTGTCCCCTCGGCAAACCACTGCAGTAAAACTGGAAGTAGTTGGCGTTGAATCTGAGCTCTTCTAGACAGACCGGAGGTTAGAGCGTTGATGTGAGTTAGCGCTCCGGCTGGATCCAGGAAACCAATCGCAGATAAACGATCGACTACCTGCTCACTGCTGAGTTCAAATTCACCACTTGCCTTAGACACTGCTGCCAGTAGCGGTCTATAGAAAATCTTCTGATGCAGAGCGCGAACCTGAATCTTGACTTCTGCCCAGCGCTTGAGAAGTTGCTCTGCGTTCCAATCAAGACTTACCGATCTTGCAATCTGTCTTTGGGTGAGTTCATCCTGCGGCATCAGGTGAGTTCTTCTCATCTGACGAAGTTGAATTCGGTGCTCTAAGAGCCTCAGAAACTTGTAGTGGTTGGAGAACTCAGTTGCTTCAGCCCTACCGATGTATGAGGCGTTAGATAGTGCTTCGATAGCAGAAATCGTGTCTGCCATGCGAACACTCTCGTCAGTTCGACCATGGACCAATTGAAGCAGTTGAACAGTGAATTCAATATCTCGAAGTCCACCAACACCAAGTTTAATCTGCCACTCGGCTTCATCACCTGGGATGTTGTCACTAACTCGTTCACGCATTCTCTGCACTGATTCAACAAAGTTCTCGCGTTGGGTTGATTGCCAAACGAGAGGATTGATTGCCTCGAAGTATTTTATGCCGAGTTCCTCATCACCTGCCAATGGTCTTGCCTTTAGCAGAGCTTGGAATTCCCAGTTCTCTGCCCAGCGAGCGTAGTAAGCAAGATGAGACTCAAGAGTTCTAACCAAGGCACCTGATTTACCTTCAGGTCTAAGGTTTGCATCAACCTGCCAGAGTGCTGGCTCAGGGTTGTTTGCGTCCATGGCACGCATCAGTCTGGTGGCTAATTTGGTTGCAATGGTCAGCATCCGCTCATTCTCTAGTGAGTCTGAAGCGCCAACATAGATCACATCAACATCCGAAATGTAGTTGAGCTCCCTTGCGCCACCTTTTCCCATGCCTATGATGGCCAGTTTTGTCTGTTCCACTTCTTCTCTTGTGAATGAGCCAAACTCGGTAGTTTCAACTAGTTCTGTTCTAGCAATCACCAATCCAGCATCGAGAGCGGCTGCGGCGAGGTCAGCCAGAGCAGCTGACACTCTCTGAATTGCAGCACTGCCGTCAACTTGAGAGAGATCAAAGATTGCAATGCGTAACAGGTTAGTTCGGTAGGTTCTGCGAAGGACACTGACATGTTCAGCACTGTTGAACGAAGGCTTTGCCAACTTGTCAAAAGCTGAGGTGAATTGTTTATCTAGTTCTGACTTGGTTGGCAGTAAAGCGAAACTCTTCTCGAACAGTTCTAAGTCCTGCATGTTTCGCTGCAGGTGTTCAAAGAGTGCAGTTGATGAACCTAAGACCTTGGCGAGTCTGGTTCCGGTCTCCTCTTTACTCAGAAGCTTTTTGATTCTGGACTTGTCAATCTCAGCAAGCAGAATGATTTGATCTAATGCAAGATCTGGGGACGCTGCTTTGGTTAGGTATGCGAGTGAAGATCTACCGGGGTCTCCTACAAGCGAAACAAGCTTGTCTAGCTTTGCAATTGTCGCTTCAAGGTCAACGAAGCCAAACCTTGCCAGGTTAGCTAGCGAGGAACCTGATGGAACTGTTGCCATTAGAGAACTTCGAGGTTGGTCTTCAATTCGTATGGGGTTACCTGAGCACGGTAGTCACTCCACTCGCGACGCTTGTTCGCAAGAACGTAACTGAACACACTCTCCCCTAGAGTTTCTGCAGCAAGTTCTGAATCTTCCAACTTACGAATTGCGTGATCTAGTGACTGAGGCAGAGGTTGAATACCCATCGCTCGACGTTCTGCATCGGATAGATCCCAAACGTTATCTTCAGTCTCTGCAGGTAGTTCGTAACCCTCTTCAATTCCCTTGAGACCCGCTGAAAGAAGAAGCGCGTATGAAAGGTATGGGTTAGCAGCTGAGTCAATTGCACGATACTCAATTCGTGAAGAGTTACCCTTGTTCGGTTTATAGAGCGGAACACGAATCAATGCAGAGCGGTTGTTGTGGCCCCAGCAAACAAATGATGGAGCTTCACCGCCACCCCAGAGACGCTTGTATGAGTTGACATACTGGTTAGTAACCGCTGTGATTTCAGGAGCGTGCCTTAGAAGTCCAGCAATGAATGACCTGGCTGTCTTTGAAAGTGAATACTGACCTGAAGGGTCAAAGAATGCATTGGTGTCACCTTCGAAAAGAGACATGTGTGTGTGCATACCTGAACCTGGGTGCTCAGTGAAAGGCTTAGGCATGAAGGTCGCATAGACGCCCTGCTCGATAGCAACTTCCTTTATGACAGTTCTAAAAGTCATGATGTTATCGGCCATAGTTAGAGCATCTGCGTAACGAAGGTCGATCTCATTTTGACCAGGACCACCTTCGTGGTGGCTGAACTCAACTGAAATACCAAGCTGTTCAAGCATTGTTACCGCACGACGTCTAAAGTCATTTGCAGTTCCACCAGGAACATTGTCGAAGTAACCAGCCTTATCCACTGGAATTGGGCCTTCTGGGCCGATCTGTGCGGATTTTAGAAGGTAGAACTCAATCTCAGGGTGGATGTAGAAGCTAAAGCCCATGCTGGCTGCCTTTGCCAGTGCTCTCTTCAGAACGTTTCTAGGATCAGCAGCTGCAGGAACACCGTCAGGAGTGGTGATATCACAGAACATACGGGCTGTCGGGTCGACCTCGCCACGCCAAGGCAAAATCTGGAAGGTAGAAGGGTCAGGCTGAGCGAGCATATCTGCTTCATACGAGCGGGCAAGGCCTTCAATTGCAGAACCATCGAAGCCAATACCCTCAGAGAAAGCACCCTCGACCTCAGCAGGAGCGATAGCCACAGACTTTAGGGTTCCAGCCACATCGGTGAACCAAAGCCTTACGAACTTAACATTTCGCTCTTCGATAGTGCGCAGCACATAATCGCGCTGTTTGTCCATGGGAGTACCTTTCGATTGCCTAATACTAGGCTAATGGTTATGTCTAAAGTTCGCCTAGCCATAGCGCAAACCAACCCAACTGTTGGTGCCATTCA
>JBEAMR010000041.1:0-9259 GCA_041165845.1 Actinomycetota bacterium
CTAAGTTCCCAGGTAAGTATTTTGCTGGTGATGGTGCACGCTTTGATGAAGATGGTGACATCTGGTTACTGGGGCGTATCGATGATGTGATCAAAGTTTCAGGACACAGGTTATCAACAGCTGAGATTGAATCTGCTCTGGTGGAGCACCATTGGGTTGCTGAAGCAGCAGTTGTCGGTGCTAAAGATGAGATAACCGAACAGGCGGTTGTTGCCTTCGTTATTCTTCGTCAAGATGAAATCAAAGATGCACCGGATGAAGAAAGTATCGGCAAGATTCTTAGAACGTGGGTATCTGACAAGATTGGACCGATTGCTCGCCCGCGTCAGATCATGGTTGTTTCAGAATTGCCCAAGACTCGGTCAGGAAAAATCATGCGAAGATTACTCAGAGATGTTGCCGAGGGAAGACCAGTCGGAGATGTCACAACACTTGCTGATTCATCAGTGATGAATGCAATCAATGACAAGCTCACAGCTGGAGCTAACGGCTAGTTACTCGAATTCGACAATAAGTTCGACTTCAACCGGTGAATCCAGTGGAAGCACTGCAACCCCGATGGTTGATCTAGCATGAATGCCAGCATCACCAAAAACTGCGCCTAGGAACTCAGAAGCTCCATTATTGATTGCAGGTTGACCTGTGAAGCTAGGGTCACAGGCAATAAAACCATTTACTTTAACAATTCTGGTAATTCGATCTAGGTCACCGATGGCAAACTTTATGGCTGCCAAACAGTTCAGAGCGGAGATTTGAGCTAGTTCTTTGGCTCTCTCTGGCGAGACTTGGTTTGGGACTTTACCTGTCTCAACAAGAACACCTGAAACGAACGGTAATTGACCTGCAGTCATCACGATGTTGCCGGTTGCAACAGCTGGAATATATGCCGCTACCGGAGGAACTAGTTCAGGCAGGGGGTGGCCCAATTCAATTAGTTTTGCTTCGATTTTGCCGGTCATTATTCAGCCTTTTCTCTCTTCATATATGCAACAAATCCGCCTTCTGGGGTCGGCACTATCTGCACCAGTTCCCAGCCTTGCTGACCCCAAAAGTCTAGTATTTGCTTAGGGTTGTGGGGCGGTAGAGGGGTTACGGTGTATTCCCAGGTGACCATTTAACTGCTTCCTCTCAGAGTTTGAAGGTAACCTAGAGTCTATGTCTGTTAAGGGTAAAAAAGCCAAGCGAGGCGGCTGGCTAGCGCTACTGGGCCTGAGCTCGATAGCTAGCCTGCTTAGCTTTGCTCTACTCCTACCTATGGTTTGGCTGGGAAGCATTGGTGTAACAGCAACGCTTTCAGTTTTTGAGAACCTACCTGACTTCATCAAACCCGTCAACGCTGCTGAGGCATCGAACATCTATGCGGTGAAGAACGGGAAGCCTGTAATGGTCGCTCGATTCTTCAACGAAAACCGTATCTCAGTTGAGTTCGATGAGATCTCCCCGAACATGATCCGTGCTGCCATCGACACTGAAGATCCTCGCTTCTATGAACACATCGGTGTCGACTGGATCTCCCTAGCCAGAGCGACACTAACCAACGTCGCTAAAGCTGGTAAGGGTCCTGGTGGCTCAACTATCACCATGCAATATGTGAAGAACAACCTTCTCGAAGCTGCTGTCCTATCTGGTGATCCAGAAGCAATTGCGATGCAGACAGACAGCGCTCACGCTCTTCAAAGAAAGTTCCAGGAGATTCGCCTAGCGTTGGCTCTTGAGAAGACATATAGTAAGCAGGATATTCTTGCCGGCTATCTAAACCTGTCCTTCTTCGGAACAAACATCAATGGTGTTGAGGCAGCATCAGAATATTACTTCGGTATAAAAGCAAAAGATCTTGATGTCCCCCAAGCCGCGATGCTTGCTGCGATGCTCAAGGGCGCCGAGGATTACCGCCCAGACATCGAAGAGAATAAAGAGCGTGCTCTAAACAGACGTAACTACGTGATTCAGAACATGGCAGATGCTGGCGACATAACCCAGGCTGAAGCTGACAAATACAAAGCCACTCCTATAACTCTTAACATTCAGAAGATTCCAACTGGATGTGAAGCTGACCAAAAGACAGCATTTTTCTGTGACTATGTAGTTTGGACCATCCGAAACTCCCCAGAATTTGGACCAACCCAAGCCGACCGCGAAGCACTACTTCGCAAGGGTGGCCTAGATATTTACACCACCATGGACATCAAGCTTCAGAAGGTTGCCGACAACGCAACGAAGACTTGGGCACCTCCAACCGATCCGAACAAACTTGGTTCATCCAGCGTCTCCGTTCAGGTTGGCACTGGTCGAGTTCTAGCTCTAACTCAGAATCGCATTTACGATCAGACTGGATCTGATCTCCCTGGTCACACTTCAGTGAACTATTCAACGGATCGCCCCTACGGTGGTTCATCTGGTTTCCAAACCGGTTCCACCTACAAAATCTTCACCCTCGCCGAATGGTTATCAAAGGGCCATACTTTAAACGAACGAGTGGATGGAAGAATCAGGGAGTGGAATAACGCTACTGACTTCTCATCTCGCTGTGGTGAACTGGTTGGAACTTGGGCGCCCGGTAACGACGCTGATGAGCCTGAAGACCTAAACGCCATCCAAGCTACATCGCTGTCTGTCAACACAGCCTTTGCCTATATGGCAAGCAAGCTAGACCTCTGCGATATAAGAGACATGGCTAAACGTTTCGGAGTCCACAGAGCTGATGGAACTGAACTGGTTTCATACCCTGCTTCCATTCTGGGTATTAACGAAGTTGCGCCTTTGACTATGGCTGCTGCCCTTGCTGGAGTTGCCAACAAAGGTGTCTACTGCACACCGATTGCAATTGATCGAGTTGTCGTGAGAGAGACTAACTCAGAGCTATCTGTCCCCAAGTCAATATGCACTCAAGCTGTTAGTCCTGAGATTGCTGCCGCCATGACTAAGGCTATGAAGGCGGTAATCAACGGTGGTACCGGTGGTGCTTCAGCCACTGGGGACAATACACCTCTAGCTGGTAAGACTGGAACCACCGATGCTGGTGTTCACACTTGGATGACGGGCTTTTCTAGCAAGGTATCCACTGCAGTTTGGGTTGGAAACGTTTCTGGAGATGTGTCACTTCGAAAAGTTAATCTGAACGGTAAACGAGCGAGCACAGTAAGGCACGATATTTGGCGCACCATCATGAGAAGCGCTAACAAGACTTATCCTGGCACTGAGTTTGATGAACCACCGCAGAGCCTAATCGATGCACCTCAGGTAACGGTACCCGTAGTTTCAGGACTGGTCCCAGACGCTGCTTCTCAAAACATTCTTGCTCTTCAGCTAAATACCAAGATCATTGTGAACCCGGTTGGGTCCACCCAACCCGTTGGAACCGTTGCATACACTAGGCCTAAGGCTGGTTCAGTTGTTCCGGTTGGAACCCAAATCAAGATATATATCTCGAAAGGCGGCTTCACCAAGGTTCCTGACGTAAAGGGCATGAGTGTGGCTGAGGCAACGGTAACACTTAACGGTGCCGGATTCCCAACAGTTAGCGCACCTCAGCCATCACAGGTGGACTTCTTTGTCCACGATCCGGTGGTTCCTGCTGGAAGCGTAGTGGGAACTAAGCCATCTGCAGGAAAGGCTGTCGACTCCGCCTCGGCCATTCTCCTGGTTATCAGCAAAGGTCCCTAAGTCTTAGATGATCTGGTTTTTAGTCCCAGTTGTTTTAGTAATTGTCTACGCGACTCTAATTGAGAGATATTGGTTCACTATTAGGAGAGAGTCTCTGGCTATCCTTCCCAGAGATTCCAAAGATCTAACTATCCTCCACATCTCAGATATTCACATGGCACCATGGCAGAAAAGAAAACAAGCTTGGATAAAATCTTTAGCCAGACTAAACCCAGACCTAGTAGTCAACACTGGAGATAACTTAGGCGCTAGAGACGCAATCCCAGCAACTCTAAATTCACTCCAAGGACTTACCTCACGCCCTGGTGTATTCGTCAATGGTTCAAACGACATGTTTGTGCCTTCGGTTAGAAACCCATTCAAATACTTCACTAAGCCTTCAAAGGCTCATGATGTTACTCACGAAAGGCTCAATACTGAAGAGCTAGTAAATGGATTCGCGCAACGTGGTTGGTTGGATTTAAACAACAAAAGCCATTCGCTAACAATAGACGGAACCACAATCTGTTTTATCGGCACTGACGATGCTCACGAAGGTATTGCTGACATTTCTAAGGTTGAATTGACAGACAGTTCTGCTGAGCTAGTGATTGGTGTGACACACGCGCCATACCTCAATGTATTAGATGATCTCAGTGCGAAAGGTGCGGCGATTATCTTCGCTGGTCACACCCACGGTGGTCAGGTTTGCTGGCCTTTCACCGGTAGAGCCCTGGTTACCAATTGCGATTTACCAACTAGGTATGCAAGAGGTTTAGCCGAACTCAAAGACAGAAAAGGTAAAGACTTTTTCCTGCAGGTCTGCGCGGGGTTAGGCCATTCGATTTACGCCCCGGTTAGGTTTGCCTGTCGACCAGAGGTGAGGCTACTAACTCTAAAGGCTAAGAACTAAAACCAAACTGCTCTGCACCAAGCACAATGTATTCCTCGTTGGAGTTATCGCACCTTGCAACCAACTCAGCCGCGTAGCAGGTAATCTCACCAACGGTGATTTTGCTCCCATTGGGAAGTGAGTAAATACCTTCAGGATCTGAATACAAACCACCGGCACACATCCAGTCAGCCACCCTACCCTGTGAAGGTTGGAAGCCCCAGAGTCTGGCCTGGTAACCCCAAGCACCCTGGCAGTCAGGTGGAGTTGTTGGTAGTTGGTAGGAAACGTCAACTTCACGTTGTTCACAGACCACGTTGTTAGGAACCAGGTTCATGGTGCACCATACGGTGCCACCACCGACTCTAAAGACGTAACCTCCGTAGGAGTTGCTGTAATCACCGGCATTTACCACCGGAGCTTCAGCTGGAGGTTTCTGCGGTAGTTCGGTTTCATCCGAAGTGCTCGGGGTTGAAGCACAGGCTGCTAATAACAGAGTGGAGACTGCTAGAAATAAAACCCCGAACTTACGCATAGTTTTAGGTTAGCGTAAGCGTTTTAGAATTCACTGGCAACTAGCTCAGCAATTTCGTAGGTGTTGAGTGCTGCGCCCTTACGAAGGTTATCTCCCACTACAAACATTTCGATGCTGTTGGGGAAATCTAGTGACTGGCGAACCCGACCAACGAAGGTTGGATCCTGACCTGCAACAAGGTTTGGGGTTGGCCACTGACCGTTTGCTGGGTCATCCACCAAGCGAATGGTTGGCTCTTCGGTTAGAGCCTTGTGAACTTCAGCGACGCTTAGCGGGTTAGCGAATGTTGCATGAACAGCCAGAGAGTGACTAACCAATACCGGAACACGGACACAGGTAGCGGCAACCTTTAGATCAGGAATGCCTAGAATCTTTCTGCTCTCATCACGAACCTTCATCTCTTCGCTTGAGAAACCGCCAGCTTTTAGGGAACCAGCAAAAGGAATAACGTTCAGAGCAACAGGTGCAGCAAATGGAGAAACGTCCAAACCTAGACCTGCTGCGTTCAAAGTGTTTAGAACATCTTCGCTAGCCTCACCAGCAGTTGTTCCAGAGACAGCAGTAATCTCGTCTCTAAGTCTGGCAATACCAGCAGCACCTGCACCAGAAACTGCCTGATAGCTGGAGACAACAAGTTCAGTCAAAGTCCATCCGCGGTGCAGAGCACCAAGAGCTGCCATCATAGTCAAGGTTGTGCAGTTCGGGTTAGAGATGATGCCCTTCGGTCTATTCCTAGCCTGCTCAGGGTTAACCTCAGGAACAACTAGAGGAACCTCTGGATCCATTCTGAAAGCGCCAGAGTTATCAACCGCAACAGCTCCGCGAGCAGCTGCAATCGGAGCCCAAACCTCAGACACCTCATCTGGAACATCGAACATTGCGATGTCAATGCCATCAAAAGCTTCTGGGGTTAGTTCAACAACAGTTAGTTCTTCACCGTGAACAGTAATCTTCTTACCTGCAGATCTTGCAGATGCGATAAGACGAATCTCTCCCCAGATGTTTTCACGGTTGTTGATGATGTCAATCATTACGGTGCCAACAGCACCGGTAGCGCCAACGAGGGCTAGGTTTGGTTTCGGCATTATCTACCAGTCCCCGCGTAGACAGTCGCTACTGTGTCTGCATCAAGATCAAAAGCCTTGTGCACAGCACGAGCTGCATCATCAACCTGCTCAAGAGAAGTGATAACTGAGATACGAATCTCAGAAGTTGATATCATCTCAACGTTGATGCCTGCTTCAGCTAATGCTCTAAACAGGATTGCTGAAACTCCAGAGTGAGTGCGCATACCAGCACCGACGACACTCAACTTGCCGATCTGCTCATCACTTTCAAGTTCACGATAGCCAAGCACATCCTTGTTCTGTGCCAGAGCATCAAGCACACGCTTGAGATCTCCCTTAGGCAAAGTGAAGGTGATGTCACTAACGGAGTCTGTAACATCCGAACCTGTAGGAGTGTTCTGAACAATCATGTCGATGTTCGCTCCAGCTTCAGCAACGGTGGTGAACACTGCTGCTGCCTTACCAGGCACATCTGGAATACCGATGACAGTAATCTTGGCCTGAGACTTATCGGTGGCAACACCAGAAACGATTGATTCTTCCATTTGCTTTGCTCCATTTTCATCAGAGATAACTACTGTTCCAGGGTCAGTACTAAAAGTTGACCTAACTACCAAATTCACTTTGTGTCTACGAGCAAACTCAACTGCTCTAATGTGCAGAATCTTTGCTCCTGCAGCTGCTAGCTCAAGCATCGACTCAACATCAATTGCTTCTAGCTTTCTAGCAGTTGGGATGATGCGAGGGTCTGCTGTGTATATTCCATCAACGTCACTATAGATTTCACAGACATCAGCCTTTAGAGCTGCAGCCAGTGCGACTGCGGTGGTGTCCGATCCACCTCTACCCAGGGTTGTGATATCTTTGCTGTCTCTGTTGAAACCTTGGAAGCCAGCAACAATAGCAATGTTGCCTCCAGCTAGTGCCTCAGCAACTCGGTCTGGGGTTACCTCTGCGATACGGGCATTACCGTGCACCTCATCGGTGATAATTCCAGCTTGAGAACCGGTAAAGGAAAGAGACTTAGCACCTAGGTCATTAATAGCCATTGAAACTAGAGCCATCGAAATGCGCTCACCAGCGGTTAGGAGCATATCTAGCTCTCTACCCTCAGGTCTGGTTGCTACCTGGTTGGCTAAATCCATGAGTTCATCGGTGGTATCCCCCATGGCCGAGACCACAACGCAAACTTGATTTCCAGCAGCCTGGGTCTCGATGATGCGCCTAGCGACATGCTTAATCTTGTCGGCATCGCCTACTGACGAGCCGCCATACTTTTGGACAATAAGCGCCAAGTGAGTGTCTCCTGGGTAAGGAAAAATGGGGGGATTTTCAACGATGAATAACTTAAGTTTAGCCCTGATTTGAGCCTTTTGTTACTGCTGGCTAACTATCCGGCGCCCCTCGAAGGCGCGGCCTAGAGTGACTTCATCTGCATACTCCAGATCTCCACCAACAGGGAGCCCAGAGGCTAGGCGGCTAACGGTAATCCCCAGTGGAGCTAAAAGGCGAGTTAGATATGTTGCGGTAGCTTCACCCTCAAGGTTAGGGTCGGTCGCGATAATGACTTCCTTGATTTCAGGGTCATTTAGACGAGACATCAGTTCTCTGATTCGCAGATTATCCGGACCAATTCCATCAATAGGGCTGATAGCCCCACCTAGGACGTGGTAGTAACCCTTGAACTCTCTAGTCTTTTCAATAGCCTGAACATCCTTAGATTCTTCAACAACACATATGGCATCTTTGACTCGCCGAGGGTCACGACAGATATTGCAAAGTTCAGCTTCAGCAACATTGCCGCATGTTTCACAGAAACGAACACGGTCTTTAGCCTCAAGAAGAATCTTTGCTAACTCAGCTGCTTGATCATCATCGGTCTGTACAAGGTAGAACGCAATACGTTGAGCTGACTTAGGGCCAACACCAGGCAAACGACTTAAAGCATCAATAAGCTCTTGAACTACACCTTCATACATTATTTGTCACCATCAACTGGCTCTGCACCAAGAATGTCTCTCAGGACCGATTCCCCAACCTGACTGTCCTCGTCAATAAGTTTGTTTCTGTTTTCATTAACAACAGCTTCAGGAGCTTTAGCAATTGGCTCAGTTGGCGCAGCAGGTGCAGGAGTTGAAACCTGCACCACTGGTTCGCCCTCTGACTTAGTCAAAGCACGATACTTCACTCGAACACCTAGGACTTCAAAGATTGCTTTACGCAACTGCTCACTAGGAGAACTAGTTCCACCATCCTTGAAAACGCTCTTGTCATGTTCATTAGCAAAAGCAATATCTAAAACTTCACCATCAAAAGCCACCGGTGTTTGTGGAAGGACGACTGTCCACGCCGATCTAGAAATCTCGGCAAGCTTGGTCTTGATATCTGGCCAAGCAGCTTGGAAGGTTTCCCAGGTCACCGCAGCGCTTGCAACTGCCTGCATTGCGTGAGCTTGAGGAGCTGCAGCCTGAGGCTGACTAGATGCCGCAACTGGAGCATTGCCAGCCAAGCCCATTCTTCTTTCAAGTCGATCGATACGAGCTAGTGAGCCAGTTTCTGAAGTGTCCTGAGCTGGAACCAATACCTTAGCGAGCATTAGTTCTAGCTGAAGCTTCGGACTGGTTGCGCCGTTCATGCGAGTTAGACCTTCAGCAATTACTTCAGCTGCGTAGTTCAACTCGGCCTTACCGAATCTCTCAACCTGTAATCTCATTCGATCAAGTTGATCCTGAGGGATATCGCGAAGAACATTCTTTGCAGCCAAACCAACAGAACCAACAACAATTAGATCCCTGATTCGCTCCAATAGGTCTTCAACGAAACGGTGAGGGTCCTGACCAGACTGAATAACTCTGTCAACACTTGCGAAAACTTCAGCAGCATCTCCCAAGCCAAAAGCATCAACAACAGAATCAAGTAGTGCTGCATCGGTATAACCAAGAAGCCCAATTGCACGTTCGTAAGTTACGTGGTTACCATCGGAACCAGCGATTAGTTGATCTAGTAGAGAAAGTGAATCTCTAACTGAACCTCCACCCGATCTAACTACCAGGCTTAGAACACCTTCGTCAATTTTGACTTTCTCAGACGCTGCCATCTGTCCTAAGTACTCGAGCATCTGTG
>JBEAMR010000042.1:0-41444 GCA_041165845.1 Actinomycetota bacterium
TTGTAAAGAGTCAGAGAAGAGTGACCAACGCTGAGGATAAAGCGGTCTCTACCAACCCAGTGTTCATCTTTGGGATCGTGGTTCATTACCTTCTGGAATAGTAGGTAAGCAACTGGAGCTAATGAGATTGCAGTACCTGGGTGGCCGTTGCCAACCTTTTCAACAGCATCGGCTGCCAGAATCCTTGCGGTATCTACTGCGCGTGAATCGACTTCATCCCAAATAAGTGACAATGGGTTCTCCTTTATCAATGTGCAAAATCAAACACAGGTCAGCTTCATCGCTCTGTGAGTATTGCTATAGAAATAGCCAGAAATGATGATTTCTGGACTCGAATTGGTGCCCTTGAAGTCTATACCCGCTTCGACATTTGATTACGGACATGTAACGGTTGTCTTAATTTGGCTTAGACTTGAGGAGATGATTCCCCAAGCCCAAACCCCTGTAACCGCCTTGCCGCGGGCTAAAGGCTTGGCCTTGGCCAAGGCATATTTGGCGCTAACTAAGCCTCGAGTGATCGAATTGCTACTGATCACCACCATTCCGGTGATGATTCTGGCTCAGCGGGGGATTCCAGATCTTTGGTTAGTTCTAGCCACCTTTATTGGTGGAGCTATGAGCGCTGGGTCAGCAAATGCCTTCAATTGCATTATTGACACCGACATCGACAAGATTATGGGGCGAACCAAGAACCGACCCCTCGTCACAGGTCAACTTTCAAGCCTTCAAGCCAAGGTTTTTGCCACCGTGTTAGGCATTGTTTCAGTGCTTTGGCTCGGATTCTTCGTCAATTGGCTAAGCGCAGGCCTGGCCTTGGCCGCCGAACTCTTCTATATTTTCATTTACACCCTTCTTTTGAAGCGCAGAACCTCCCAGAACATCGTTTGGGGCGGTGCAGCAGGGGCTATGCCAGTACTAATTGGCTTCAGCGCCGTGACGAACAGCCTTAGCTGGTCTGCCGCAGCTCTCTTCCTGATCATCTTCCTCTGGACACCACCGCACTACTGGCCTTTGTCGATTAAATACAAGGACGACTATCAGGCTGCCGGTGTTCCAATGCTTCCGGTCGTCGCCAACCCAAACCGAGTAGCACTTGATATTGTGATCTATAGCTACGCGATGGTGTTGAGCACTTTCTTGCTAATTCCAATCGCTCCTATGGGATTGATATACACAGCGGTAGCAGTTCTTGGTGGATCATGGTTTATTTTTGAAGCTCATCTGCTGCAGAACAAGACCAAGGCTGGAATTGAGAATAACCCGATGCGCTTATTCCATATCTCAATTTCATACCTGACAGTGCTCTTCATTGCAATCGGCGTTGACCCGTTGCTTCTCGTGAAGTTGTTCTAAGCCTGTTTCAGTTCTTCTAATCTCGCTAGAGATTCATTGCGCTCAGCAGAGTGATCAACGATCTGATCTGGATATCCCAGGTTGTATCCATCAAATCTTTCCCAAGGTTCATGCACATCTGCACCCGTTAGATGTCTAAGTTCTGGAATGTATTTGCGAACGTAGTTTCCTTGTGGATCAAACTTCAAACCCTGCATGACCGGATTGAAGATTCTGTAATAAGGTGAGGCATCTGTTCCACAGCCAGCAGTCCATTGCCAGCCGTGTGAGTTTGATGCTGGATCAAAATCACTGAGGTGCTTCTCAAAGAAATCTGCACCTCTAGTCCATTCAATGTGAAGATCTTTCACTAAAAAAGAAGCCACAATCATGCGAACTCGATTGTGCATCCAACCTTCAGTTACCAACTGACGCATCCCAGCATCAACCATTGGATAACCAGTTCTCCCTTCACACCAAGCCTTGAAGCGTTCCTCAGCGTGTGAACCGGTGTCATACCTAAGCTTCTTGAACTTTGGTTCGTAGTAGTCATCGAGAGTGTGAGGGTAGTGGTGGAGAACATCAGCGTAAAACTCACGCCAAGCGATTTCCTTACGGAATACCCAAGCACCCTCATCGCTGCCGAGAGCAGCTAGAAGAGTTCTAGGGTGGATTTCACCGTGTGCTAGAGCGTGCGAGAGGTGGGAAGTTCCGCTTAGATCCGCACGATTACGGTCATCACTGTAGTTTACAAGCGCTCGCTTGCGGAATCTCTCAAAGGTTCTAAGTGCAAAGGCTTCACCAGCTATGACCTTGATAGGAGAGTCCTTGCTAGGTGCTGGAATTGCCTCAGAATCTGAAAGCTTTAACCAGTTAATGCTCTTAGCATCAAGTTCAAAAGGAGCTTGGTTGCCCAGTGGGTTCCAGTTGTTGAAAAACGGTGTGTATACGCGGTAGTTAGTGCCATCTGGCTTTCTAACGGTTCCTGGCTCAACAGCGTAAGCAGAACCAATCAACTTGAGTTGAATACCTGCACTAGAAAGAGCACTGCCAACAGCTTTCTGCTCAGACACACCTTCAGGATCGAATTTCTTCATTGCAAAAACAAAGCTTGCTGATGCAGCTTTCGCTACTGCAACTAGTTCTTTACCTGCATCTTCTGCACTCTGGATGCTCTTGACGTTTAGTTTGTTTCCAATAGATGCATCCAGTGCATTGAAGGATTCGGTGAGGCTGTGTTGTCTGATGCCTTCAAGTGATTCGAAGCTTGCTCTGTTTACTAAAGCAACAGCGTAAATATCTCTCGATTCTTTGCTCGCAGCAACAAGTGCTTCGTTGTCTTGAAGTCGAAAGTCTTTGCGAAACCAAAAAACAACACTCATTTCTTGTATAGCCAGTTTCTAGAAATGAGCATTTGTAACGTCATCGCACTCATGATCAGGCATGCTCCAAGCATGTGGATTGCAACAAGTGCAATTGGCAGCCCAATTCTTACCTGCAATACTCCAATACCTGCCTGCATAGCTAGAAGTCCAAGGAACACATATCCAGCTTTGAGCGCAAAGCGAGGTGCTGATGTGCGGTGGAGGATAAAGAGCTGCAGTAGGACAAGTCCAAGAAGGATATATGCAGGGTATGAGTGGATGTGAACTAGCAGATCTGAGTTCAACCCGTTTCTAGGGGTTTCTGCATCTCCAGCGTGGGGGCCAGAGCCAGTAACGATAACTCCAATAACGATTGCGATCACACCAATCGGGAAGGAGATTGAGTTTAGAAGTTTTGTGGTGTTGGTAGATTCAAAAGTCCATTCGGCATAAAAGCGCCATACCAATACGACTGCTATGCAGATTAGAACTCCTGAAACCAAGAAGTGAGCTCCAACGATCCATGAGTTCAGACCAGTGAGAACTGTGATGCCGCCGATTACTGCTTGAGCAATAATTCCAAGTCCTAGGGAGAAGGCAGGCCAAACTAGGCCAAACCTCTGAGCCTTTGGCAATCTGATAATGGTCAAGAAAGTGAGGATGGCAACCAAGAGAAGGACGAAAGTTAGAAGGCGGTTAGCAAACTCGATTACTCCGTGAATACCCAGTTCTGGGACATTTGTGTATGAACCGGGTTCACATTCGGGCCAGGTTGGACAGCCAAGACCTGAACCAGTCAGGCGAACAGCACCACCGGTGACAACAATCAGAATCTGACTCACTAGGGAAGCCCAGACATAAAGCTTCAGTCTGGCTGGGCCGATTATCGCATTCAACAAAAACATTGCCTTTCGTGGCATTTCGGGGGTTACACATTGGGTAACGTTTAGATAAACTTAGACTACTCGCGAAGCCAGAAATCGCTTAACTGGCACTCAGATTTCTAGCATTTCAGGTTAAGATTTTCCCCTTGACCACCATGTTTTCGTGACCCTATGAAAGAGGTTTTGTCTTGACAGACGCAGCAGTTTCACATCCAGAACTTGAAGGCCTAGGCGTATATGAGTTTGGTTGGTCCGACCAGGATTCTGCTGGAGCAAGCGCTAGACGCGGCATCAACGACGAGGTAGTTAGAGACATCTCCGAGAAGAAGAGCGAACCACAGTGGATGCTGGATCTTCGCCTCAAGGGTTTCTCATACTTCCAAAAGAAGCCAATGCCGACCTGGGGTTCAGATCTAACCGGTATCGATTTTGACAACATCAAGTACTTTGTGCGCTCAACCGAGAAGCAAGCGAACACTTGGGATGAGCTACCTGAAGACATCAAGAACACCTACGAAAAGCTTGGTATTCCCGAGGCAGAGCGTCAAAGACTAGTTTCTGGTGTTGCTGCTCAGTATGAGTCTGAAGTGGTTTACCACCAGATCAACGAAGAGCTTGAGAAGCAGGGAGTGATCTTCCTAGACACTGACACTGCACTAAAGGAACACCCAGAGATCTTCCAGGAGTATTTTGGAACGGTTATTCCAGCAGGAGATAACAAGTTTGCTGCCCTAAACACTGCAGTTTGGTCAGGTGGTTCATTCGTCTATGTTCCTAAGGGTGTCCACGTAGAGATTCCTCTTCAGGCATACTTCCGAATCAACACTGAGAACATGGGTCAGTTCGAGAGAACTTTGATCATCGCTGACGAAGGTTCTTACGTTCACTACATTGAGGGATGTACAGCGCCTATCTACAAGAGCGATTCATTGCACTCAGCTGTTGTTGAAATCATTGTGAAGAAGAACGCTCGAGTTCGTTACACAACCATTCAGAACTGGTCAAACAACGTATACAACCTAGTAACCAAGCGTGCCGTTGCACACGAAGGTGCAACCATGGAATGGATTGATGGCAACATCGGTTCAAAGGTCACCATGAAGTATCCAGCAGTTATCTTGGCTGGAGAACACGCAAGGGGAGAGACCCTTTCTGTTGCTTTCGCAGGTGAAGGACAACACCAGGATGCTGGAGCGAAGATGATCCACCTTGCTCCATACACTTCATCGTCAATCGTCTCCAAGTCAATTGCTCGTGGGGGAGGGCGAACTTCATACCGTGGCGAGATTCGGGTAAATCCAGGAGCACACCACTCAGCGAACACAGTTCGCTGTGATGCACTTCTGATTGACACAATCTCAAGAAGCGATACTTATCCTGCTGTTGACGTTCGTGAAGACGATGTGACCATGGGTCACGAAGCTACTGTTTCAAGGGTTAGCGATGAGCAGCTGTTCTACCTTCAGTCAAGAGGTTTGGCAGAAGATGAAGCGATGGCAATGATTGTTCGTGGATTCATCGAGCCAATCGCCAAGGAACTTCCAATGGAATATGCTTTGGAGCTAAACAAGCTGATTGAAATGCAAATGGAAGGCGCTGTCGGTTAATGAGCGCTCCTGTTCAACACGGTCTATCAGAGCACAGCCACGGTGCTGGTGTTCCACTCCAGATTAGAAGTGATCGTCCACGTTCGACTTCTGTTTCAGATTTCCCTGAAATCACTCAGCAGCAGGATCTTTGGAGATACCTAAACGCTGATCAGCTAAAGGGTCTAGATTCAGAGGTTCTCGCAGAGTATTCAGAGCAAGTTAGTTTCTCAGGTCCTGAGGGTGTCAGCTTTGAATGGATTTTAAGTTCAGCAGCCCCTGTTGGTTCTATCGGCCTTCCGGAAGACAGAGTTAGCGCAGCCGGTTACACCAACGCAAGTAAAACTCTTTTGGTAAAGATCGCTGATGAACTTGTTAGCGCTGAGCAGATCACCATTTCTGTGAAGGGCGATTCAGCAACTGCTTCTTCACTTCACATTTTTGTTGAAGCGAGAAAGTTCAGCAGCACAACTTTGGTTCTTGAACACTCAGGTCTAGGAGTTCTTGCTGAGAACGTTGAGATCTCTGTCGCTGATGAAGCAAAGCTAAACTTTGTCTCACTTCAGAACTGGGAGAGTGGGTCTGCTCACGTATCTGCTCAGTTTGCCAAGTTGGGCAGAAACGCCTTCCTAAAGCACACTGTCGCATCATTCGGTGGCGACCTAGTTCGAGTCACACCAATTGCAACCTTCTCAGGTCCTGGATCGGAAGTAGAACTCAACGGAGTTTATTTCGCTGAAGCAGGCCAGCACCTAGAGAACAGACCTTTCGTAGATCACGCTGCTCCAAACTGTAAGTCTCGCGTTACATACAAGGGTGCACTGCAGGGGGATAAGGCACACACTGTTTGGATTGGTGATGTTCTTATTCGTGCTATTGCTGAAGGAACAGACACCTACGAACTAAATAGAAACCTTCTTTTAACTGATGGAACAAGAGCTGACTCAGTTCCTAACCTTGAGATTGAAACCGGTGAAATCGAAGGTGCTGGACACGCAAGTGCTTCTGGCCGTTTCGATGATGAGCACCTTTTCTATCTTCAGGCAAGAGGAATCACTCCTGATGAGGCTAGACGTTTGGTTGTTCTTGGTTTCCTAGTTGAAGTAATTCAGAAAACTGGCATAGCTGAACTTATCGAAAGAATGACTGCACTACTTGAAGAGAAATTGAACAGAGGTTAGTTATGGCACTGAGAATTTGTAATGTAAGCGACATCAAGCCTGGCCGTGCAATCAGAGTGAAGATTGGTGATCATGCTATAGCTATCGTGCACAGCCCTGATGGTTCATTCCACGCAATCGATGACAAGTGCTCACACGGTGAGATTTCTCTAAGCGAGGGTTTCGTAGATAACGAGACCATCGAGTGCTGGGCTCACGGAGCTAAGTTCTCACTTGAGTCAGGTGCTCCACTATCTTTGCCAGCTTATGAACCAGTAAAGGTTTATGAAGTCTTGGTAGAAAATGACGAAGTTTTTATTGAATACGACCAGGCTTAGGCCACAAGGAAAGAGAACATGTCCATTCTTCAAGTAAAGAACCTTCACGTATCTGTTGAAACCGATCAGGGTGCCAAAGAGATTCTTAGAGGTGTTGACCTAACCATTCGCAGTGGAGAGATTCACGCAGTAATGGGGCCTAACGGTTCAGGTAAATCAACTCTTGCTTACTCGATTGCAGGTCACCCTAAATACAATGTCACCGATGGTGAGATTCTTCTAGATGGTGAAAACGTTTTGGAGATGAGCGTTGATGAGCGTGCTCGCGCAGGTTTGTTCCTAGCGATGCAGTATCCGGTCGAGATTCCAGGTGTTTCTGTTTCTAACTTCCTAAGAACAGCTAAGACTGCTGTCACTGGTGAAGCTCCTGCTCTTAGAACTTGGATTAAGGATGTTCGTGAAGCAATGGACAACCTGAAGATTGATGCGGCGTTCTCAGAGCGTAACGTCAACGAAGGTTTCTCTGGTGGTGAGAAGAAGCGTCACGAGATTCTTCAGCTTGAACTTCTAAAGCCTCGCTTTGCAATCCTTGATGAGACTGACTCAGGACTAGATGTTGATGCTCTAAAGATTGTTTCTGAAGGTGTTAACAGAGCACACGCCGCATCAGATCTTGGTGTCTTGCTTATTACTCACTACACCCGAATCCTTCGATACATCAAGCCTGACTTCGTTCACGTGTTTGTTGCTGGAAAAGTAGCTGAAGAAGGTGGCCCAGAACTTGCTGACCGTCTAGAAGCTGAAGGTTACGACCGTTACGTAAAGGCTTAGTCTTTGACTGAAATAGATCTAACCCCAGAAAAGTATGACCAGGTCTTAGAGGCCATCAAGGAAGTCATTGACCCAGAAATTGGTGTCAACATTGTCGACCTTGGTCTAATCTACGACCTGAAGCTCTCTGAAGATGGTTCATTGCTTATTCACATGACCCTAACTTCAGCAGGATGTCCATTGACAGACATTATTGAAGAGCAAATGGGTATGGCATTAGATGGTGTTGTTGAAGCTTTCAGAATCAACTGGGTTTGGATGCCACCATGGGGTCCAGAGAAGATTACCGATGACGGCAAAGAGCAAATGCGCGCTATCGGCTTTGCTATTTAGTTTTACTTATCTAGCTTCTTGACTAGCAACCAAGCTCCAGGAATCAAAGCAGCTGCAAAAACTGCTTTGACCGCGTCCCAGATTAGGTACTGGGCCATAAACTGGCTGGCAGCCAAAAGATCAGAACCGAATGCGTTCATCGCAAGCACTGGAATTCCCAATCCATAAATGACAGCGCTGCTGAAAACAAAACTTGCAAACATTGTCAGCGAGTTAGAAGACCACTTAAGTTCTGCAAGTCGGCCAGCGAGCGCTGCAGCAAAAACAAAACCAAGAATGAAACCACCGGTTGCCCCGAAAAGCACGTTGAATCCTGAACTTGCGTCCGCAAAAACAGGAAGACCTAATGCACCAACAAGTGCGTATGCACCCATAGTGATGGCACCTCTAGCAGCGCCATAGGTCGAACCAATTACTAAAACAGCGAGAGTCTGGAAAGTGAAAGGCACAGGAATCGCAGGGATGCTTAGCTGAGCTGAAAGGGCTGTTAGTGCCACACCGGCAACCACCAAGATGATGTTATTGATTAGAGTTCTAGCAACCAACTTGTCGATTAGGGTGATGTTTTGGGTTTGTGCAATTGACACAGCGGGCCTTTCGTCAAGATAACGTTTTGATTAATACTAGGGTAGAACCTGCACTCAAACGCAATTCCGTTTGAATTCGCAATCAACCCATTGGAGACCGATGATTAGCGTGCGTGACCTCGAGATCACCATTGGTCCTAGGGTTCTAATGTCTGGGGTTACCTTCCAAGTTTCTAAGGGTGACAAGGTTGGTCTAGTTGGTCGGAACGGTGCTGGAAAGACCACCTTGACCAAGGTAATCGCTGGCGATTTTCAGTCAAGTGCTGGAACCATCGACCGAGTTGGGGAAATCGGCTATCTACCTCAAGACCCTCGCACTGGGGACATCCACGAATTAGCCTCTGACCGAATCCTCAATGCAAGAGGCTTGGGAACCATTATGCGAAAGCTTGAGCAGACTCGTGAAGAGATGGCTTCAGTCGATGAGAAGATCTATGACGCCGCAATGGCTCGTTACGAGCGCTTAGAAGCTCAATTTGAAGCAAATGGTGGCTATGCCGCTGAAGCAGAAGCAGCTTCGATTGCTTCTAACCTAGGTCTAAAGCCAAACGTCTTAGCCCAAGAAATTGGAACACTCTCTGGAGGTCAGAGAAGAAGAATTGAGCTTGCGCGAATCCTTTTCTCTGCTGCAACAACAATGATTCTGGATGAGCCAACTAACCACTTGGATGCAGACAGCATCATATGGTTGAGAGATTTCCTAAAGAACTACCAGGGCGGACTAATCGTCATCAGTCACGATATTGAAATCGTTGAAGAGACAGTTAACAGAGTTTTCTATCTGGATGCGAACCGCGCTGTTATCGATATCTACAACATGGGTTGGAAGCAATATCTAAAGCAACGTGAATCAGATGAAGAGAGACGTAAGCGCGAACGAGCAACAGCTGAAAAGAAAGCAAGCGTACTTCAACTTCAAGCAGCCAAGTTCGGTGCTAAAGCTTCTAAGGCATCGGCTGCACACCAGATGGCAAGACGTGCCGAGAAACTTCTGAGTGGTCTTGATGAAGTTAGAGAAGTTGACAGAGTTGCGAAGATTCGTTTTCCCGAACCTCAAGCCTGTGGGAAGACACCTCTGTTTGCACACAATCTAAGTAAGAGTTACGGATCACTAGAAATCTTTACAGCTGTTGATCTTGCAATTGATAGAGGTTCAAAGGTTGTCATCATTGGACTCAATGGTGCAGGTAAAACTACACTGTTGAGAATTCTTGGCGGGGTAGAGGGGCCTGACACTGGCTCGATCGATCCAGGTCATGGACTCAAGATCGGTTACTACGCTCAAGAACACGAAACCCTTGATGTCACTAAGACAGTGCTTGAGAACATGCAGTCTGCTGCTCCCGAACTTGCTGACACTGACGCAAGAAAAGTCTTGGGTTCGTTTCTTTTCAGCGGCGACGATGTCAACAAGCTAGCTGGTGTGCTAAGCGGTGGTGAGAAGACTCGTCTAGCGCTTGCTTCTCTAGTTGTCTCTAAAGCCAATGTCCTTCTCCTGGATGAGCCAACAAACAACCTAGACCCAGCAAGCCGTCAGGAGATCTTAAGTGCGCTCGCGTCATTTACTGGAGCAGTAGTTCTGGTTTCTCACGATGTCGGTGCCGTTGATGCACTAAACCCTGAGCGAGTACTCGTAATGCCAGATGGTCAGGAAGACCTCTGGAATGAGGGTTACCGCGACTTGATAGTTCTTTCCTAAAGACTTTTACTAAATAGTGCCAATAGGGTTGAACAGGAAGTTACCCGAAAGGAACAGATTATGGATCTACTAACTATCACTCAGGCAATGTTCATGCTCGGCTTTGTTGCTATGGCAGCTGGAACTTTTTACTTCGTTCTAGAACGCGGTGAACTAAAAGGTGAAGGGCGCACGAGCGCTACCTATGCAGCTCTAATTACCTTTATCGCTGCAATCTTGTATTTTCAGATGAAGGACATTGTTGCCTTCCCATTCCCAGGTGATGTTTCACTAATTGCTAACACCATGCCGGTTCGATATCTCGACTGGGTTCTAACCACTCCGTTGCTGTTGATTGAGTTTGGTTTGATCGCCAGCCTAGCTGGTGCGGAAAAAGGTTTGACCTACCGTCTAGTTCTTGCTGACATCGTAATGATTGTCACCGGATACTTCGGTGAAATTGGCGTTGCTGGCTCTGCTGGCAACTACGTCAACTTCGTAATCTCATCAGCAGCTTGGGTTTACATCGCATACACACTTTGGCAGCTAAAGCCAACCAAGGGAACTGCTGCTGTGAAGGCTGCGATCTCTAACATGAAGAAATTCGTAATCTTCGGTTGGATGGTTTACCCAATTGGAACAGCAATCCAAGAAATCCTTGAATTAAACAACTCTGATACTGAGACTTTGAAGCTAGCTGTTTGTTCAGCTGCAATTATCTACGTAATCGCTGACGTTGTTAACAAGGTTGGTTTTGGAATTTTTGCACTAAAGGCATTCAAGAAGGACTAACTAGTAACAGAGATGGCCGCACTTCGGTGCGGTCATTTTTCTTTAACCTAGAATCTTGTCTTCTTCCTCGGCATCAGAGTCTTTAGTGAGGAACTTTAGTTTTCTAGGAGCAAGACCTGCAGCTCTTCTGCGATCTTGAGCGATGGTCCAGTAGACAGCGCCAAAGGCCATAAGAGCAAAAAGCAACCACTGCATTGCGTAACTTAGATGATTTCCCTGATTGAGTTCAGGCATTGGCATTGGTTCGCCTTTGGGTAGTTCTGGAAACTCTGTCACTAGGCGACCGTAGGCTTGGTTATAGACAGAACCTGAAAGACCAACATTCGCTGACATCAAATCAATGCTCGGAAGTTGTCCTGCGGGTGCACCACGGTCAAGTTTTGGTTCGGTGGGGCGAAGGCGAACTGTGATTTCGCGATGAGTTCTATCAACATTGGGGACTAAATCTGGAGCATCTTGTTTGCTTCCTGTTGGAAGCCATCCTCTTTCAATCCAGATAATTGTTTCGTTATCAGTCTTGAAGGCAACCAATTGGAGGAAGCCGGGATAACCAGCATTAGGTCGATTTCTAATTAGGTAAGTGTTCTCAGGAAGATAGTTACCCGAAACCTTTACTTGACGATACTCAAGGGTTTTATCCCAGTTTGCTTCTTGGGGGAGTAATTCTTCAAGCGCTACCGGTGGCCGATCGTAGTTGGCTAGAACTATCTCGTTAGACTCTTGAACTTCTTCAGCTCTTGAGAACTGCCACTGGGATAAAAACCAGCAGGCAGTAGCAAACACAGTTGCCAAGGAGATCCAAGTCAACCAGCGGGTTAGTGCTGCTCTATTTGCCATCATCCGAAGGCTTAGAAGTTCTGAAGGCATCCGCTGAAATGCTCAGGGTAGGTGCTTCAGCAACTGGCGCTCTTTTAGATGCAGTGCCAGGGCCTTGGGCATTAGCAATGACGACAGCGAAATATGGAAGAAATACTGCTCCAGCTACGAATACGAAGGTAAGCCAGCTCACTGGGACAGCAACCGCAAGTACTATGCAGATGACCCTGATAACCATGGCAATTGTGTACTTAATGAAACGTAAGCGGCGCTCTTGCTGCGGGGATTCCTCAACTGATGTAACTGCCTGCGGTTGGGCCAATTCTTTCCTTTTTGATCGCTAGCCTCTCAAATCAGAGGCATATTCAAGCCAAGTTATATACTTTTTACTTGTACGCCAATTATCTCTCTTAACTGCTAAGGCGAAATCTAAAAATGACACAACCAAGAACTGTTTTAGTAACCGGTGGAAACCGCGGTATCGGCAAAGCAATCGCAGAGGCATTCGTTGCCCAGGGGCATCGAGTTGCTGTAACCGTTCGAAGTGGCGAAGGGCCTGCTGGAACCCTAAGTGTGAAAGCTGACGTAACCGATGCTGCATCCCTAGACCAGGCCTTTGCAGAGATTGAAGAGAAGCTAGGCCCAGTTGAGATTCTGGTTGCCAATGCAGGTATTACTAGAGACACCTTGCTAATGCGTATGACCGATGAAGAATTCGAAGAAGTTCTAAACACCAACCTTTCTGGTGCATTCAGAGTCCTAAAGCGCGCCACCAAGGGCATGATTAAGGCTAAGTATGGCCGCGTTGTTTTCATTGGTTCAGTAGTTGGACTCTTGGGTAGCGCAGGTCAGGTCAACTACTCGGCAGCGAAGAGTGGATTAGTCGGAATGGCTAGATCTTTGACTCGCGAACTAGGTGGCCGTGGTATTACAGCTAACGTAGTGGCTCCTGGGTTTATCGATACCGACATGACAGCAGAACTTAGCCCAGAAACCCAAGAGGAATACAAGCGTAAAATTCCTGCTGGAAGATTCGCATCCCCTCAGGAAGTAGCAAATGTAGTTCTCTGGCTAACCAGCGACGATGCAGCCTATATCTCAGGTGCAGTTATCCCTATTGATGGCGGCCTAGGCATGGGTCATTAGCCCAAAATTCTTTGCCAGACTGGCAGAATAAGACAAGTAAGAACATTCAAAAGAGAGAAAGACAAAGTAAATGGGAATCCTAGAAGGCAAGAAACTACTAATCACAGGTGTTCTAACCGAGGCTTCCATCGCTTTCACAGTTGCCAAACTTGCTCAGGAGCAGGGTGCTGACATAGTTCTTTCTTCATACGGAAGAATGCTTCCAATCACCGAGAAGATTGCTCTTCGTCTACCTAAGCCTTGTGCTGTTATTGAACTAGATGCAACCAGCGATGAAGATCTAGCAGCGCTTCCTGCCCGTGTTCAGGAGCACCTACCATACCTAGATGGCATCGTGCACGCTATTGCCTTTGCTCCTGGAACCGCTCTAGGTGGAAACTTCCTAGAAACTGAATGGCCTGATGTTGCAACTGCAGTTCAGGTATCTGCATACTCTTTGAAGTCAATCACCATGGCAGCCAAGCCAATCTTGAAGCCAGGAGCCTCAATTGCAGGTTTGACCTTCGATGCTTCTATTTCTTGGCCGGTATACGACTGGATGGGTGTTGCTAAGGCTGCATTCGAATCAACTTCAAGATACCTTGCTCGTTACCTAGGAAAAGATGACATCAGAGTGAACCTGATCTCGGCAGGACCACTTAGAACCCCAGCTGGTAAGAGCATTCCTGGTTTCTCTTCTATGGAGGACATCTGGGTTGACCGTGCACCACTGCACTGGGAACTCTCAGACACCGAGCCAGCAGCTCGTGGAATTGTTGCACTGCTAAGTGACTGGTTCCCAAAGACAACTGGCGAAATCATTCACGTTGATGGTGGATTGCACTCAACCGGTCACTAAAGACCAAGCAGTGGAATTAGATCTCTGAGGTCTTTAGTTCCAATTAGTAAATCTGCTTGTGCTCTAACCCTTGGCTTTGCATTAAATCCAACAGATAAACCGGCGACATTCATCATGTCTAGATCGTTCGCACCATCACCAACAGCAACACAATGAGCTTCTGAGATGCCTAATTCTTTTGCCCACTCGCTAAGCGCCTGAGCCTTTGCTGGCTTATCAATGATTTGACCAATGACGTTACCGGTGAGAACACCATCAACCACTTCTAATTGGTTAGCTCGGTAGAAATCTAAGTTCAGCTTCTTAGCAAGTGGTGAGAGTAATTCGACAAAACCTCCAGAGACAGCCCCAACTTTACCGCCGATGCTGTGGATGTATTCGATGACGTCCAAAGCTCCATCGGTGAGTTGAATTCTCGCTAGAGTCTCATGAATAACTGATTGTGAGAGTCCCGTTAGGGTAATGACTCTAGCTCGAAGGCTGCCCTCAAAATCAAGTTCACCGGCCATGGCTCGTTCTGTGACTGCCTCAACCTCGGCACGTTTACCAGCATGATCTGCCAGAAGTTCGATTACTTCATCCTGAATGAGAGTCGAATCAACATCAAAGACAACTAGCATCGTGGCTCTTGAGTTGTCTTTAGTCATAAACAAACTATATAAGTAATCAACGACCGTTCGGTTCGTTTAAGTCCTTGAGTGTCTAGCAAAAGGTTCGGCTTTTCTCGCCTAGGCTAAAAAACTATGAACGAAGTTCTAAATTTTGACAATGTGTCTGTCACTCGCGGTGGCATAACCATCCTCCAGAACATTACCTGGCAGGTTAGGCCAAACGAACGTTGGGTCATCGTTGGCCCTAACGGTGCAGGTAAGACAACCTTGCTAAGAGTTGCAGGAACCCATCTGCAGCCAAGCCACGGTAATGCTCAGGTATTAGGCAAAACCTTGGGCGAAGTAAATGTCTTTGATCTAAGAACCAGAATTGGTTTTGCCTCAACTGCTGTTGCTAACCGAATCCCTAACTCAGAGCCAGTAATGGATGCAGTAATGACCGCCAGCTACGCGATTACCGGCAGGTTCAAAGAGGCCTACGAAGAGGTCGATATCAAGCGTGCCAGGAGAGTTCTGGGGGAATGGCATCTAGCGCAGTACGCCGATAGACCATTTGGAACACTCAGCGATGGTGAACGTAAGAGAGTTCAAATTGCTAGAGCCGTTATGCCAGACCCTGAACTTCTTCTTCTAGATGAGCCAGTTGCCAGTTTGGATATTGGCTCAAGGGAAGCAACAATCAAGATTCTTGGGGGGTACGCCTCTCATCCAGAAGCTCCAGCCATCATCATGGTGACCCACCACCTAGAAGAGATCCCAACTGGATTTACCCACGCTCTGATCCTGAAAGACGGCCAAATCTCGGCTTCGGGACCAATAACCCAGACTCTAACCACCGAAAAACTCAGCGAAGCCTACGGAATTCCCCTAGAAGTGGTCTTCTTTGGTGGAAGGTTTGCGGTTAGAGCCAAGTAGGCTCTGGCTAACCAGCCAACACTCTGGTATAGTTTACAACTGGTGCTTAGAGCACTAAATCCCATTTGAATTGAAAGATTTTCCTATGAAGGCTGACATCCACCCAAAGTATGAGGCAGTGGTTTTCCGTGACCTAGCTTCTGGCGTTGCATTCTTGACACGTTCAACAGTCACCAGCAACAAGACCATCGAGTGGGAAGACGGTAACACCTACCCAGTATTCGACGTTGAAATCTCATCTGAATCTCACCCTTTCTACACAGGTAAGCAGAGAATCATGGACTCAGCAGGTCGTGTTGAGCGCTTCAACGCTCGTTACAAGAAATTTGGTGCACAGAACTAGTTTCTGGTCGCAAAGAAAATGGGCTCCAATTGGAGTCCATTTTTGTTTTAACCGAAGTTCTTTACCGGCCAGCCAAATAGCGGCTTGTAGTCAGGGACATCCGTTTGACGCCACTTAGCGAAACTGGCTTCGATCTCATCAGCCCACTTAGCCTGGAGATCGTGAAGTTCTTGCATTGAGGATGGGAATGGAACAACTGGTTGAGCCTGTGCTTTGAAGTATCGAAGCATGGCTAAACCAACGTGGCCCGCAGCAATAGCATCGTCTTTTGCTGTGTGTGCGTTGTCCAAAGTTACGCTGTAGCGCTCGGCTGCTGCGCCAAGTGTTCTCTTTCCCTTGCGGTATTTGTCGATGGTCTTATCGATTACCAGGGGATCAATAATTGTCCCGAATTGAACTGGGTGTAGACCGTATCGAACAGCCTCGTAGTGCAGGATGGTGAAGTCGTAGGCAGCGTTGTATGCCAGTACGGGAATACCCTCAGCAAAACATGCGTTGATGGCATCAAGAATCTCTGGAATGGCAATTGCTGCAGCAGGGGAGTCCACTACATCTTTGTCGTAGTATCCGTGTACCTTGCTGGCAATTTCCGGGATTGGGATACCGGGGTTGATAACCCAGTCTTTTCCTCCATCTAGCACCTCTCCATTGGCATTCAGTCTTTGGATGGAAGCTGTAACAATGCGGTCTTCACGAAGATTCAATCCAGTGGTTTCGGTGTCGAAGACGGCGATCGTGTCCAGCCAAGAAGGGAGCTCTAGCTTTGAAGTATTTTCATTCACCCTCACAGACTAATAGTGACCATCGACAAAGCCTTTTAGAAACAGTCGCTGATTAGACTTGTCTGAGTATTGAAAACTACTGAGGATTGATGATGAGCACCGCTGCCGAGCTAATGCAATTAGCCGAGTCTCGCGCCACCAAGAGAACCGTTGAAGTTAACGGGGTTCCCTGTGATTACTGGTTTTATCCAGCTCAGGTTGCCAAAAATAAGAAGCCTCAGACTATTGTTCTAGTTCATGGCTATCGTGGCACCCATAAGGGTCTCGAGTCTTTTGCCGGCGGACTAAGCCAGTTCAACATTTACGCTCCTGATCTTCCAGGGTTTGGAACATCCGCTCCTCTGAAGGCAAAGCACACTCTCGATAACTACGTCGAATGGTTCAATGAATTTCTTGAGGTTGTCGAACTCGATAAGCCAATTGCGATTGGACACTCATTCGGAACGCTAATTGTTTCCGGTGCTGAAGCTAAATACAGATTCAGCAAGGCACTTGTCTGCATCAACCCTGTCGCAGGAGGAGTGACCAAAGGGCTCTCTTGGTTCCTGATGCAGTTTGTGAAAGGTTTCTATTGGATAGCTCACGTTATTCCTCAGAACCTTGGACTTCGTATGTTGAAGACTAGATTGCTCGTTGATTCAATGAGTAGTTACACGACTAAGTCTCAGGACAAAGACCTACGTTCCTGGATCAAACTGCAACACAGTCACTACTTCAATAGTTTTGCTAACTCAGATGTCGTTTGGCAGTCATACATCGCATCCATCTCGAATACTCTTCAGCCGTATATCTCTTCAATAAAGAAGCCAATACTTTTGGTAGCTGCAGATATGGATGAAATCACCCCGGTATCAGCAGTTCAAGAAATTGCTAAGAGGATGCCTAAGTCAAGTGTTCATGTCATCAAGAACTGTGGTCACCTGGTGCACTACGAGGCAGCTCAAGAGACTGTCGATGTGATTAGCGCTTTCATTAGCGAACTCGACTAGCCATGAGGACACTTCACTTCGATGCTAGGTTTATCCGTCTTGATCACCATGACGGCATTTCAAGATTTTCCGTCGAACTCATCAGAGCACTCTCCAAGAAGGTAAAAGTAGTTGCAATTATCTATGACCTTAGGCAACTAGAACACCTACCTGAAGGCGTTGAATTCGTTTTACTAAATAACCCACAGTCTGTTAGCGAGTTTGCTATCGCTCGAAAACTAAACAAACTGGGTGCCACTAGGGTCTTCTCACCGATGCAGATTATGGGAGCAGCAGGCAGAAAATACAAGCTAGTGCTAACCCTTCACGACCTGATCTACTATCGCCACAGAAAGCCACCGCAAGATCTAAACCTCTTGGTCCAAATGATTTGGCGTTTATATCACCTGTCATACCTGCCTCAGAAACTTCTACTCAACAGAGCGGATGCGATTGCCACTGTTTCAGAGACTACGAAGAAACTGATTGAGCTAAACAAACTAACCAAACGTGAAGTCGGTGTTGTCTATAACGCTGCACCAGGTACACCAGCATCAACTTCACGAACATTCCCTACTAGCCGAAAGCTTCTATACATCGGCTCCTTCATGCCATACAAGAACGTAGAGACCCTGATCAGAGGTGCGGCATTAGTTCCAGAATTCGAACTTCACCTGCTGAGCAAGATAGACGCTCCTAGAAAAGCTGAGTTAGCAGATCAAGCGAAGAACTTAGGTGCAAAAGTTGTCTTTCACGGGGGAGTAACAGATTCTGAGTATCTAAGTTTGCTTCAGGACTCTTTTGCACTTGTCACAGCAAGCAAAGATGAAGGCTTTGGAATCCCTTTGGTCGAGGCCATGCAGCAGGGAACTCCAGTAATTGTTTCAGACCTAGAGATTTTCCACGAAGTTGCAGCTAGCGCAGGGAAGTATTTCCAAGCAGATGATGCTGTCGAATTCGCTAAGCGTATTGAAGAACTAGAAGAACCAAGTACCTGGGAGAAGGCTTCAGTTGATTCACTTGCTCAAGCGAAAAAGTTCAACTGGGATGCTTCAGCTGACGTTCTACTAAATCTCTTTAGTGAGATCAGATAGCGAAATAGGGTTGTAGTCGCTTACACTCCAAATACCATCGGAAAAGGTGAAACGATTCAACGAAACATTCCCTAGACGATCGCCATCTAATGGGTAAGTGCCAGCACTGATTATCTTTATCAGTTTTCTGATTAGCGCTCCGTGTGAAACAGCAAGAATCCTCATACCGTCATACTCTGTTGCAAGCTGTCTCAAGAGTGATTCACTTCTTGACTGCAATGCCTCAAGTGACTCGATGCCTGGAATCTCAGCGTGGGATTCATAGAGAGTGCGCCACTCGCTGTGACTCATTCCCTCAGCAACTCCAAAAGACCTTTCAATTAGTTCTGGAACAATCACAAGATCCAAACCAAGTTCAGCTGCAACAGTCTTGGCAGTGTCATGTGCTCTCGACAGGGGAGAGGAAAGCACTAAGTCCCAGTCGGCTGCGTTTAGATATTTAGCCGCAAGCTCCGCTTGTCTAATACCAGTTTCATTCAGTGGGATGTCACTGGAACCTTGTAAACGAAGATCGATATTCCAATCAGTCTGACCATGACGCAGTAAACCTAGGTGAGTCTCAGTCAATGAGTAGCCTTTCTAAAGCTAGGGAAGTATTTGCTTCGATTTTGGCAATAGCCAAAGTATCGCCTCGGGTTGGTCCAATATTCACAATAACGAGTGGCTTACCCGTCTTAGCGGCCTGTTTAGCAAACCTAAATCCAGAATTCACCGTCAAAGATGAACCTGCGACAAGCATCGCATCAGCTGATGCCAATTGGTTCAAAGCCTGCTCGACTCTCTGGGTTGGAACTGATTCACCGAAGAAAACAACATCTGGTTTCAGAATCCCATCGCAACTCTGACAGTTTGGAACTTGAAAGTTAGTTGTTCCCTCAATTTCAGCATCGCCATCAGGTGTGAACTCAACCGTATTGTCCTTTGTGATGCCAGGATTTAGTTCCTGCAAAAGGCCATCCATCTCAATACGGCTAATGACTTTCTTACAGCCAAGACAGATAACTCTGTCCAGTCGACCGTGGAGATCAACCACAGCCTTGCTGCCTGCTTCTTGGTGCAACCCATCCACATTCTGAGTCACTAGGTAATTCAATACCCCTTGGGATTCTGCAGTTGCTAGAACGAAGTGACCGGGGTTTGGCTTTGCCATTGCAATTCGCGACCAGCCAACATAACTTCTAGCCCAGTATCGCTGTCTCGCTTCAAAAGAACCCATAAAGACGTCATAGGTCATTGGATGACGAGCAACTCTGCCTTCACCGCGATAGTCGGGAATTCCAGAATCAGTGCTGATACCGGCACCAGTCATCACAAAGAGTTTTTTACCAGCCAAAATGCGGCGAGCAGCCTCAATTGAGTATGAGGCGGCGTCAGATAGCCCGCTGGGATTTGGTGGATTTGAAGACATTGGATCAAGTCTAACTTTTGAAGTGGGATTAAAAAGTTATAGCCCCGACTTCGCAAAGAAGCCGGGGCTATAAAGGTAGCTGTCTCAAACTACGTGTCCGAGAGGGGACTTGAACCCCTACCCTCGTGAGAGGACTAACACCTCAAGCTAGCGCGTCTACCATTTCGCCACCCGGACTGAAGCTTTTTGAGCAACAGTTCTAAATGTTACTACTAAAGCGCGAATAGTGAATTTGGTCTTGCCTCTGCCGTTTTTTAGTAAGTAAGGGTAGTTTTGGCTTATGGCAAACGAAGCTAGAAGTGCACTGAACAAGTTCGTCGCAGCTCTCGAGAGACATTTCGAAGCAGCCTCTTCTGGTAGAGGCAATGAAGATCCTGCTGTCCTAGCAACTTACGAGCACCTAAAGGCTGCATTCTTGGACTACGAGGAAGCCCTTTCGGATGAATACGAAGAGATATTGCCAATGGAATTAGTTGAGGAAGACGAAGACTGGTCATGACCTTATTCCAAGCAATAGTGCTTGGAATAGTTCAGGGTCTAACGGAATTCCTGCCTATTTCTTCTAGCGCCCACGTTCAAATCGTTTCTGAACTCATGAAGGTACCTGGGCTTGCTGATACAAACTCAGCAACCACTGCCTTCGTCGCCACCATTCAATTGGGAACCGAAGCAGCAGTTCTTCTATACTTCGGCAAAGAGATCACTCGGCTGGTAAAGGCATTCTTCGCGGGCCTTTTCATCAAAGCTGCTAGAGCCACCGCAGATTTTAAAATGGCGCTCTATGTTCTTATCGGCTCAATTCCTGTCGGTGTTGCTGGACTGATGTTTAGACACTTTGTTGAAGACACGGTTAGAAACCTTTGGGTTATCAGTTTCACACTGATGTTCTTCGGTCTGGTGCTTCTGGTTGCAGACCGTCTTGGTTCCAAAGCAAAATCGGTTGAACAGCTCACCAGTAAGAGCGCTATTGGTTTTGGTTTAGGTCAGATGCTCTCTTTGATTCCTGGAGTCTCAAGATCTGGTGCCAGCATCAGCTTTGGTTTATTCGCAGGCTTCAATAGAGCAAGCGCTGCAAGGTTTAGCTTCCTGATTGGAATACCAGCAGTACTAGCAAGTGGTTTACTTCAATTCAGTCAGAGCTACCAAAACTTAGACCAAGAAGCGCTAGCAGGGACGGTTGTTGCGACAGTCACATCATTCGTGGTTGGTTACCTAGTGATTGCAGGACTGTTGAAGTATCTGGCCAAGGGTTCGTTCTTGCCGTTTGTAATCTGGCGAGTGCTAGTTGGTCTAACACTTTTGGTGCTTCTTACCCTTGGGGTAGTAGCAGCCTAGTTTTTCTCGGTTCCCGATTCGCCTTCGTTTTGACGAAGAAACTTCTCAAACTCAAGAGCCAGTTGATCAGTGTTTAGCTCTTCAGCCTCAGATTCATCTCTAGTCTTTTCAAGACCGGTGATGTAGTTCTGAAGATCCTCGTCACCTTCAGCGAAGTCATCAACTGACCTTTCCCATTCAAAAGCAGCATCTAGCAAAGGTTTGTGATCAACAGAGAAGTTCAACATGATTTCAAGATCATTGATCAAGGCAAGAGTTGCTTTAGGCGATGGCATTGAAGCAACATAGTGCGGAACTTGAGCCCAGATAGATATTGTTGGCAAGCCAGCCTTCTCAAGAGCGTGGCCAATAACGGAGAGGAAACCTGCTCTGCCATCGTAATTACTTCTCTCGATGCCATAGAAATTTCTGACCTTAGCGGTTTGGCTGTTCTTATATATTCTGATTGGTCTAGTGTGCGGCGCTTCAGAAGCCAAGCTGCCGAGCATGATCACTGATTCAATGTCGCGATCTTCGACAATCTCAACAATCTCATCTCTGAGATATTGCCAGTGCAGAGCTGGCTCTTGTCCGATAAGGAAGTAAAGCTGGAGATTTGGGTTAGCAAGCTTGGTTTGGCTCGAAGGGCCCCATAGCTCAATACTTGGCCAAACGAAATCCCTTTCACCGTGTTCATCGAGCACAATGATTGGACGCTGCCTGGAGTAATCAAAATAGTCTTGGTCATCGATTGAGAGAAGTTGCTCACAATGCATCCGTTCGCGCAGGTAACTTGCAGCAGAGCTTGCGGAAGCTCCAGCGTCGGTCCAACCGTCTAGAGCGACAATAAGTACTCGACCGCTAAAAGGGCTTTGGTTCTCGTTCAATTTCCACCATTTCAAAGGAATCTCTTAGTTAGAACTCTATTTCATTGAACGCAGTTAGACTTTTCGCATTATGTTTGGTCGTTCTCCCTCCTTTGCTGTCCTGTTTGACATGGACGGAACGCTAATCGACTCTGAGCCGTATTGGTTGGCCAGTGAGCAGGCTTTGGCTAAGGAACACAATGGAACCTGGACCCATGAGGATGGGTTATCGGTAGTTGGTATGAGCCTTGATGAGTCTTCAAAACTATTCAAGGACAAGGCAAATATTGATCTAGAGCCTCAAGAGATAGTCACCAGATTAACCTCAGATGTGCAAAGCCAACTCCAGAAGATTGTTCCTTGGCGACCAGGAGCTAGAGAGCTCCTTTTTGATTTGAAGAAGCACAATGTGAAAACTGCTTTGGTGACTATGTCTCTTCGCCGAATGGCCCAACAAGTCGTTGACGCTATTGATTTCCCTGCATTTGATGTCATCGTGGCTGGAGATGATGTGTTGCGTGGTAAGCCTCATCCGGAGCCATACCTAAAGGCTGCTGAACTTCTAGGGTTTGCACCGGAGAACTGTTTTGCCTTTGAAGATTCAATTTCAGGTATTACCTCAGCAGAAGCTGCTGGCACCATCGCCATCGGTATTCAAAACATTGTTCCAATCCCTGAGCAGGAAGGTCGCATCATCTGGCCAACCATGCAGGGAGTTACCTATAAGACACTGAGGAAGTTCTCTAGATGACAAACATCATTCGCGGCGGATTTAGAGCGGGGGAACGAGTTCAACTAACAGGACCTAAGGGGAGACTCAACACAATTACCCTGCGCGCAGGTGCTGTATTTGGAACTCACAGAGGAGATATCAAACACGATGACATCATCGGTAAACCTGATGGCTCAGTTATCACCAATCAGGCAGGAGTTGAATATTTAGCTCTGCGCCCCTTGCTTACTGATTTCGTCTTGTCCATGCCCAGAGGTGCCGCAATTGTTTATCCAAAGGATGCCGCCAGCATCGTGACTATGGGAGACATCTTCCCAGGAGCCAGAGTTGTTGAGGCTGGTGTTGGTTCTGGCGCTCTAAGCATGTATTTGTTGAGAGCCGTCGGGGAGAGTGGATCGCTAACCTCCTTCGAGAGAAGAGCAGAGTTTGCTGAAATAGCGAAGGCGAACGTCGAAACCCAGTTTGGTTATGTTCCCGATAACTGGAGCATCAAGCTCGGCAGTTTGCAGGATGAACTGCTTACCGCAGTTGAGCCTGGTTCTATAGACCGAGTGATTCTCGACATGCTCGCTCCCTGGGAGTGTATCGATGCTGTATCGGAAGCCTTAGCGCCAGGTGGGGTGCTGATTTGCTATGTTGCCACCGTGACTCAGCTTTCCCGTGTGGCAGAGGAAATCAAGGCAACCGGTAACTACGCAGACCCTGAGGCCTTTGAGTCGCTGGTTAGAGGATGGCACCTTCAAGGGCTAGCAGTGCGCCCAGAGCACCGGATGGGAGGTCACACCGGTTTCCTACTAACCGCCAGACGGCTAGCCCCAGGAACCGTCCTACCGAGCTTCTCAAGAAGAGCCAAGCCAGAGTTCTCCGATGAGGATTTATCTGTCTGGAACCCCGAGCACCTAGGGGAACGTGGTGTCAGTGAGAAGAGACTCAGAAAGTCAGTTCGCTCGGCGCAAAGCGCTGCAACCGCGAAAAGTCAGGTTTCAGACAGCTCTGAAGAGTAAACTTCTAGAAACCTTTAGAAAGAAGATCTCCCTTGTCTAGATCGAAATCATTCCTGGCGCTAGCTGCCGCATCAGTAGTTCTTTTGGCTGGCTGTTCTTCAAACAATGACCCGTATGCGGGAATCTCACCTTCGTGTGAACAATTCAAGGGCGGCGCTGAAATTGATCAGGTGAAGGTCACGAGCGTCGAGGGTAAAGTTCCAACAGTTGAATTTCCAACTAAGGGGGATGGAACATCCCAGTTGTCCTTGATAAAGACTTCTCAAACCAAAGTTGTCAAAGAAGGAAGTGGGCCGGTGTTCACCGGTAACCAACTAGTAACAATTGAGTATGTGATCGTGAACTCGGCTACAGGTCAGGTTCTAGCAAATAGCCAGTTTGATGGAAGCGACGCAGCAAGCCAGGTGTTTGACTCTTCAGCAACAAAAGTATTCTGTGACGCACTCACCGGTGTGAAGGAAGGCAGCCTAGTAGTTTTTGCCAACCCAAAGTCAGAAGCCGACCAGAATGGTACGACCTACGTCCTCGAACTGAAGAAGGTTTATCTTCCTCACGCAGTTGGCGCTGATCAGCCACTGCCGACTGGACTTCCCTCTGTTGTTCGCGCGCCGAAGACCGGTCAACCAGGTTTGGTATCACCTTCATTCTCAGCTCCTAAGGACTTCCAAAAAGCAACCTTAATCAAGGGTGCTGGTGAGGTTGTAAAAACTGGCGATTCAATCACCGTTCACTACGTGGGTTGGGTTTGGGGCACAGAAATCGGTGCAGCGTTTGACTCTTCATGGGATTCAGGAAACGGCCCAGCTACGTTCACTCTAAAAACAGGAGACGGTGGTCTAATTCCTGGGTTTGTAAAGGCACTAGACGGCGAGACAGTTGGTTCACAGGTGATTGCTTCTATGCCGGCAGCCGATGGTTACGGTGTTGAAGGAAACGGTGGATCGATTCCCGGTGGTGCAACCTTGCTTTTTGTTGTCGACATCCTAGGTGTCAATAAGTAATCACGAATTGGTGCAATGAGCGAATCTAAGTCAAGTCCATTCAAAATTACAAAGCCTGAGCGCTTATTTAATTTGACTTGCGCTCTGCTCTATACGCGTAATGGTCTGACTAAGAATGAGATTCTTCGCTCAGTGCCCGGTTATGAAAACGAATATGTTGATGGCGGAGACAACTCGTCGTTAGAGCGCAAGTTCGAACGAGACAAGTCAAGCCTTATTCACAACGGCATTCAGCTCGAAGTAACTATTCCTGCACACGAGGATGAGAACAATCAGGTAACTGTCTATTCAATTAAGCGTGAGAGTTTTTACTGGCCTAAGAATGTTAAGTTCACTCCGCGCCAGATGGCTTTGCTAAACCTTGCCGCTGATGCTTGGGCCGGAGGTTCTTTATCAACCGCAGCTAGCCGAGGCATTACGAAACTAAGGGCCATGGGTGCAGTTGGTGAAGACTCCGACATAGTTGGTATCGCTCCACGAATTCAGGCATCAGAGCCTTCATTTAGAGATCTGAACAATGCCATCTCTGACCACCAGGTCGTCAGTTTTATGTATCGAAAACCTCAGACTGGGGAGATTCAAAAGCGAACACTTCAGCCATGGTTATTGCGACTTGTTGCAGGCCAGTGGATTGTGATGGGCTGGGATGAGGATAAGCGGGACACCAGAAACTTCATGCTCAGAAGAATTGTTAGCAAAGTGACTTCTGTCAAAGGTGTGAAACCTTTTGATCCTCCCGCTCAAGAACAAATTCTTAAGGCCGTTGAGGAGCTTGATTCACTTGGTGCTAAGCAAACGGCAAAGATTAAGGTAGAACGAGACTCAGAGGCTTGGTTCAAATTTGAATTAGACCTCCAGGGCAACGGTAACTCCGATGAAGTAACAATCAACTACCACGATGTTTATGTCTTGGCTGAACAGCTTCGGGAATATGCAGGGCAAATTAAGGTTCTAAAACCAGACGCCCTGATTCAAGTAGTTAGAGCGGGATACGAGAAGGTAGCTAACGACCATGCCTAACCCTGAAAGATTGGATGATTCCGATCGCTACAACCTTATGCTCTCTCTCACCGGTTTCTTGGTTCAAGAAGATGAGTATGAAGTTACAGAACTGGCTGAACGGTTCGGGGTGACCTCAGATGAAATAGTTAGAGCAGTTAAGAATATTGGCTTCACTGATCTAGCTAATTTCCAGAACCCAGACAGATATGTGGTCGACTATGACGCATTGGAGGAGGGCTTTGTTCGAATTTCATACAACCTTGAAAACGTTGTTGAAGATGTTCCAAGACTCTCGTCTAGGCAGGCTTCAGCACTAGCAGCTGGATTGGTTTATCTGAGTTCGCTGCCAGGACTTGCTGAAAGCGAAGAAATCGTTGCTCTGCAAAATATCCTCTCTACAGGAGATTCAAGAGGAAATGCGCCAGAAGTTATTGTGCAACCAGGTTCAAGAGACGCTGATCTAATCACAATTAGACAGGCAATCAAACTTGGCAGATCAATTGTTTGCGATTACCTAAACCTCAAGGGGGAGATGAGGATAGGCAGAGTTATCGAGCCACTGCGAATCGATCTTCGAGGTGAACTGATTTACTTGAAGGGCTGGTGTCCTGAAAATCAAGATGTTAGATCTTTTAGGGTTGACCGCATGCGCAATGCCAAGTTGACAGAAACCCCCGTTTCTGAAGCGGCCTTGAACGCTGAGTTGGACGACGAGGTTTATCATCCTGCCGAAACCGACACTATGGTGACAATTGAGGTCGAGCCAGAGGCCTTCAGCTTGATGGTTGATTTCCGACCTGTTGAAGAGCCGATTTCAGTTTCTGAATATGTGCAGAGTTTCAAGATCCTGGTAGGTGATGTTAGAAACTTGGGTCGAATTATTTCAAGGTTCGGCGGCGCAGCTAGGGTGGTTGCTCCAGAGGAAGCCAAATCAGCAGTTAGAGAATTTGCTCTCAAGGCTTTAGGAGAACTTCCTGCCACCCAGCCAGAGGATGCCGAGTAATGCAGTATTTCTGGCTTTATGTATTTAGCTCTCTAGCAGTGCTTGCCGCAGTAGCACTGGGTATTGTGGGTTTTCGCCTCAACCAGTCTTCAAAGCGGGTGGCTAGGTCTTATGCACCAATAGGAGTGAAGGTGAAGGCTCTCGGGATTGAAGTTAGCGCTCTAAAGCGCTCAAGGCTTGTTAGAGAGCGTAGGCTAGAAGGTAGCAGTTCAATTGAAATCGATTCAGAAGAGTAAGGCAGTAGATGTTTAGAGGTCTAGAGGGTTGGCACTTTATTTTCATTGTGCTGGTTGTGCTTGTTATTTGGGGCGCTCCAAAGCTTCCAGGTTTTGCTAAGAGCCTTGGCCAGTCAATGCGCATCTTTAGAAAAGAGATGAAGCAGCTAGGCGACGAGAGAGCTGAAGACAAAAAAACTGCTCCTGAGAAAGAACAACCAAAAGACGAATAATGGCATCCCGCCGCAATCCCGAAAAGAAAATGAAGCTATCGGGACACTTCCGTGAACTTCGCAACCGATTATTCAAAGCTGGGCTTGCCATTGTGGCAGGAACTGTTTTTGGCTGGCTCGCCTTTGACACAGTTTTTGCTGAACTTCAGAAGCCGATAATCGCGATTGCTGAAGATGCAAATGTAAATGCGCAAATAAACTTTGGTTCAGTTGTTTCCGCTTTCGATCTCCACATGCAGATTGCATTCTTTATTGGCCTATTTGTGGCCAGTCCAATATGGCTTTATCAGATTTGGGCTTTTCTATCTCCCGCGTTGAGAAAGAAGGACCGTCGCTACGCAATTACTTTTGTGCTAATCAGCTCGCCGCTGTTTTTAGGCGGAGCGTACTTCGGTTGGTGGCTCTTCCCAGGTTTTGTTCGAAGTTTCCTAGCCTTCACTCCTGAAGGAAGTGCAAACGTAATTAATGCTGCAGAGTATGTTCTCTTCACAGTGCGTGTATTACTCGTGTTCGGCATCGCTTTTGTGCTGCCAGCGATTCTTGTTCTGCTCAACGCTCTTGGAACAATGTCGGGTAAGACAATTCTTAAAGGCTGGCGCCCAGCTATCTTCATAATCTCGGTCATTGGAGCGATTGCGACACCGGTGTCAGACCCAATGTCCATGTTCTTACTAATGATTCCGCTAATCGCTTTCTTTTATCTCTCCGCTGGTATTGCACTTCTGAACGACAAGCGACGAGCAATGCGTCAAAAGAACGTGGCTGAAGAGGACCTAGTGACAAATTATGTTCCAGATGAAGTCGAGTGATGGAAGAAGAACTAAGCCCAGCAGAACGTTTTGCCAGAGCTAAACAGAACAAGCGGCACGCTAGTTTAGATAACTTCGTCTCGCTCCTGAAGTTTCCTTTGGATGACTTTCAAGAGAAAGCCTGTCGAGCTTTAGTTCAAGGTCATGGCGTTCTAGTCGCCGCTCCTACGGGAGCGGGTAAAACGATTGTTGGTGAATTCGCTATTCACCTTGCAGTTGAGAAATCACTGAAGGTCTTCTATACAACCCCAATCAAGGCTCTTAGCAACCAGAAGTTTGCTGAACTCCAAGCTCGTTACGGTGAAGAATCAGTTGGACTACTAACCGGTGATACCAACATCAACTCAGATGCACAAATCTTGGTCATGACCACTGAAGTGCTCAGAAACATGATCTACGCCAACTCGAATGCTCTGATAAGCCTTGGTTATGTCGTCATGGATGAAGTTCACTATCTTGCTGACCGGTTCAGAGGAGCGGTCTGGGAAGAAGTAATCCTTCACCTGCCTAAGGACGTGAAGGTTGTCTCTCTGAGTGCTACTGTTTCTAACGCTGAGGAGTTTGGTGCTTGGTTGGATGAAGTCAGGGGAGACACTGCAGTAATCGTTTCTGAAATCAGACCAGTCCCACTAAATCAGCACGTGCTCTTTGGAGATGAGCTCATCCCGTTGTTTGACGATGAATCGAAGCAGACTCGAGTAAACAGTGACCTGGTTCAACGCCATGCCAACAAGATGCGACAGCCTATCCACAAACCCACTAGAGGAAGGAGGGGGCATCCTGGTCTTCACGATCGCAACCTGAGCAGAATTCCTAAGGTCACAAAGCCTGAGATCATTTCAATTCTTGATGAAGCAGATTTACTTCCGGCTATTTTCTTTATCTTCTCTCGTGCCGGCTGCGAAGCTGCTGTCCAATCCGTTCTAGCTTCAGGAATCAGACTGACTAAGCCAGAAGACAAGCAGCTGATTCGAAGAATCGCTGAGGAAAAGTGTGCAACTATCGCAGACGAAGATCTTTCAGCGCTTGGATACTTCGAATGGCTAAACGCACTTGAACGAGGAGTGGCCGCTCACCACGCTGGCTTACTACCTGCATTCAAGGAAGTTGTTGAAGAACTGTTCCTGAGAAAACTAGTGAAGGTTGTCTTTGCAACGGAGACACTCGCACTCGGTATTAACATGCCCGCTAGAACTGTTGTTCTTGATCGTTTGGATAAATACAACGGTGAAGGTCGCGTTCAAATAACACCTGGAGAATACACACAGCTCACTGGTCGTGCTGGCAGGAGAGGAATTGACACCGAAGGTCATTCGGTAATTCAGTGGGCGGCGAACCTAGATCCAAACTATGTTGCCTCGCTTGCTTCTAAACGCACTTATCCGCTGAACTCTTCATTCAAACCAACATTCAACATGGCAGTGAACCTAATTGAAGCATTCGGGCAAAGAAGATCTCGAGACGTCCTCGAAACCTCTTTTGCACAGTTCCAAGCAGACAGATCTGTAGTTGGGCTGGCAAGAGGAATTCGAGAGAAACAAGAATCACTCGATGGTTACGAGCAGTCAATGAAATGTCACCTAGGGGATTTCAGAGAGTATGCGCGACTTCGCAAAGAGACAAACGAACTTGAAAGAGAGTCAGCTCAGGCTGGTCGACAGGCTCGAAGAAATGATTTGAGACAGACCAAGGGGAGAAGAGCGCAGGAACTCAAGCTTGCAAACCTCAAAAAGGATTTACGTTCTCACCCTTGTCATGCATGTCCAGATCGAGAAGTGCACGCACGTTGGGGAGAGCGTTGGTGGAAGTTAGAGAAAGAAACTAAAGCCATCATTCGTCAGATTGAATCAAGAACTAACCAAGTGGCGAAAACATTTGACCGCATCAGCGACATGCTTGTCGAACTCAACTACCTCGAGGTGAGCGAAGGTGATCTCGAAGTCACCGAGTCAGGTAAGAAGCTTGCCAAGATTTACGGCGAAAGAGACCTTCTGGTTGCCGAATGTTTGAGACGCAAAGTTTGGCACAACGTCGATACACCAACTCTGGCTGCAGTTGCTTCAGCATTGGTCTATGAATCTAGAAGAGACGATGAGAACATCACACCTAAGCATCCAAAAGGTGCCTTCGTTGAGGTCTTTGATCAGACACTGAACGTTTGGGATGACCTTCAGGAAGTATCCAGATTCCACAACTTGCCTCTAACCAGTGAGCCTGATTCGGCTATGGCACTGCAGATGTATCGATGGGCCACAGGTGCCAAGCTAGACAGCATCCTGACTGCTACCGGCATGTTAGCTGGAGACTTTATTCGCTGGTGTAAGCAAACTATTGACCTTCTGGAGCAGATAGCTAAAGTCCACCAGGACGAGCTCTCAGAAGCTGCTGAGGCCTCGATAGACAAGATCAAACGCGGAATAGTTGCATATTCCTATTACGCTTAGATAGTTATGACGAATACGACTTTGACTTGGCTAAGGCACTCAAACTCGTTCTGGGGACGCTCAATTCTGGCCATAATCGCAGGTTTACTTATCGCAGTCACCTTCCCAGCATTTAGCTTTGCGCCTGGTGTTTTCCTAGGTATTTTCTTTCTAGTTTTAGCCATCAGAGGCTCAGGATTCTTTAGAGGTTTCGCTCTAGGTTCATTAGCTGGAATCGCTTTTTACGGGCTTGTCCTGAAGTGGCTGACCACATACCTTGGGTTACTTCCTTGGGTAGCGCTTTCTATTGCTGAAGGTTTAATTTTTGGTGCTGCTGTCGGTGTGATGGCGGTTATTTGGAAGTGGCTAGCTAACCTAAACCTTGGCCAGGCAAAGTCTTTTGTTATCGCATGTGCTATTGCAACTGTGTACACAGCTCGTGAATATGTTGCAGGTCAATTTCCTTACGGTGGTTTGCCGTGGGCTAGGGGAGGGCTAAGTCAGGTTGAGAACCACCTGGCTAAATGGGCATGGGCAGTTGATATTGCTGGCCTCACATGGCTGATTGCTTTTGTCAGTGTTCTGATTGCGCTCAAATTTCTAAATCCACTTCCGCAGGGATCAGGTCTTTACCTCAGAAGCAAAAGTTGGGCACCGACAGTTGCAGCCTTTACGGTGTTCTTTGTTGCTCCTCTTGCTCTAGTTCTAGATTCTTCTGCTGAGGCAGGAACTATGAAAGTTGCCGCAGTGCAAGGTAATGCAAACGCAGGATTATTCGCAGTTAATCCTCCTGGCTCGATTCTTGATAAGCACATCGCGGTTTCAAGAGATTTGATTGCTAGTGGAAAAGCTAAAGGCATTGACTTGATGGTCTGGCCGGAGAATTCAGCAGATCTAGATCCCGTGACCATGACCAGCCCAAGACAAAAAGTTACCCAGTTCGTTGATCAGGAGCTTAGAGCGCCATTATTGTTTGGCAATAAGACTTTCAGAGGAATTGATTACTTCAATGAAGTCGACCTCTGGTTACCGGAACGTGGCCTGACTGACTGGTACGACAAAAAGCGTCCAGTTCCTTTTGGTGAGTATGTTCCTAACCGCCCGTTCTTTATGTCATTAGCGCCGGACATGATTGGGCTTATTGGTTGGGACATGAGTGCTGGTAAAAGAGATGGAATCTTTGACATCCCAGGCAAGGGACAGGTCGGTTCACTTATTTGCTTCGAAGTAACAATCGATGAGCTCAGTTATGACCTAGTGAACAGTGGTGCTGAGGCCATCATGATTCAAACCAACAGCAGTGACTTTGGTAAGAGCGAGCAAGGCGTTCAAATGGCAGCAATTTCTAGAATGCGAGCGATTGAAACTGGTAGAACTGTTGTTTCTATTTCAACTGTTGGAGTTTCAGGTATCTACCATCCAGATGGCAGCGTTGAACACGAACTCCCTACTTTTACTCCAGGTGCAATGGTTTCAGAGATCCCATTGCGAACCGATATCACACCGGCAGTTGCTTTTGGTCGTTACGTCGAGCCAGCTACATTCTGGTTGTCAACAATTCTTTTCCCAATTGCTATCGTTGGAAACTTTGTTGCAAGAAGAAAAAGAAAGAAACAGAGTTGAAGACTTTAGTCATAACACCGACGTATAACGAGTCAGGAAACATTAGGGGAGCAGTCTCTCGTTTGTTCGCAGAGAATCCTGATGTTGATCTGCTAATTGTTGATGATTCCAGCCCAGATGGAACTGGCGTGATCGCTGATGAACTTGCGAGTGCAGATGAGCGAATTAGTGTGCTGCACCGCAAAGGGAAAGATGGGTTAGGTGCTGCATACATTGCCGGATTCAACTGGGCATTCACAAAGGATTACGACTTCATAGTTGAGATGGATGCTGATGGAAGCCACAGAGCCCAGGATTTACCTTTGCTCCTAGCGGCTGCTGTTGATAATGAACTAGTTATTGGTTCAAGATATGTTCGCGGCGGTAAGACTCAGAACTGGCCATTTCACAGACAGTTACTTTCCAGGGGAGGAAACCTCTACGCAAGGTTGATGCTCGGTGGAAAACTAAACGATATGACAGCTGGCTTTAGAGTTTTTAGAACAAGTTTCTTGAAGTCTCTGGATCTCAGCACAATCAACGCTCGTGGATACTCATTCCAAATTGAGATGGCATACAAGACACTTCAAGCTGGAGTGAGAACTACCGAAGTTCCAATCACATTTGTTGAACGTGAAATTGGAGATTCCAAAATGAGTTCCGATATTGTTCGTGAAGCTCTAATCCTGATGACCAAACTAGGTATCAGAAGAATTACTCGCAGAGGCTAACTGTTAGTTGCGTCTGCTTGACCTCTAGCACGACGGGCTTTTAGTTCACCCAAACGTTCAGTCAACAGTTCTTCAAGTTCCTCGCGTGATCTGCGCTCAAGCAACATTTCAAAGTGAGTTCTAGGAGCTTTTGGAAGTTCAGTTTCGAAAGCTTGCTTACCTTCAACATCAAGTAGAGCACCTTCGAGTGAACACTGCTTACAACCCCAGGAGACAGGAATTTCTGCATCTGCAGAGAAAATCATTTCGGTGGTGTGATCGTTAGCGCAACGATAAAGACAAGTCTGTCTAGGGGAGAGGTTCTTGTTGGTGTCTTGCTCAAAGCTTTCAGCTCCGAGTCTTGAACCACGCATTGGTTGTTGTGACATGTTTCGTTCCTAACGTTTGGTGAGGCAAAGTTGATCTCAATAGATAGAAGCGAAAATGTCTTGAACTAATTCCCAGACTCAGGCTTTTCTCAGGGTTTGAACTGCTAACTCTGGCACATCTGTGACTATTCCCGAAGCACCAAGACGGGCGAGTTCGAGAATTTCTTCAGGTTCGTTGATAGTCCAGTAGTGGATCAAGGTTCCGGTTGCTTTCACCTTTCGAATAAATCTTGGAGTGTCGAGCCTGAGGAACTTGAAATGTCGAGGAATCTGCAACGCTCCGATGCCTTCGAGTGATTTGGCAACTCTGTTGGTTGAAACACCTAGGAAGCAGTAGCCCCAGGTCTTTAGAACACCTGTTGCGCTTGTCGATGTAGCGACTGGTTTGCTGAATTGTTTCAAAGCCTTGAGTCTGCGCTTGTTGCTAAAGCTTGAGACTAAAACTCGGTCATGTGCTTTCAAGTTTTCAACAACACGCACCAAATCCGCAATTGCTCGCTCAGCCTTCACATCGATGTTGAATCTTGCCTTAGGAAAAGCCTGAAGGGCTTCTTCTAGTGAAGCAACCCGAGTCCCGCCTGCTAATTCGAGCTTTGAGAGCTCTGACCAGTAAAGATCCTCAACACGCAGGTTTTGACCTGTGAGGCGTTCAATCGTGTCGTCGTGGAACAACACTGCGACACCATCCTTGGTAGCTTGAATGTCGGTTTCGATTACGTCGGTTCCTGCTGCAAGAGCTTTGGCTATTGCTTGGACAGTGTTTTCCGTTGGATCAGTTCCACCTCGGTGCGCTAGAACAATCACCTTGTCTGTAATGAAGTATGGGTGGGTTTGCATGTGCGTCCTGGCTTAGTCAATTAGGTGAGGGGATAGGCTATTGCTCGTGTCCTCCAGACTGACTATAGCCACAGGCAAGGCGTTATTTCGCCTAATATTTGGGCTATATCTAGTCGGTCTCGGACTGGCGATGATGATTCACACCGGATTGGGTGTTCCACCTTGGGATGTGCTTACCCAAGGTATTCAGAAGCAGACAGGTTGGAGTTTTGCTCTAGCAGCTTCCTGTATCAGCGTTGTGGTGCTGTTGCTCTGGATTCCGATCAAACAGAAACCAGGCATTGGCACTCTCGTGAATGCCTTCACAATTGGCCCTTTTGCTGACCTGAATACTCCATTGATGCCTGTCATGCCCGATCTGCTCTCTAAGTCTCTTTGGGTGGTGTTGGGGTTGTTAGTGTGCGCTCTGGGTTCAGGTATGTATATTTCCGCAAACATGGGAGGGGGACCTCGAGATGGGCTGATTGTGGGGCTAACTAGGGTCTCAGGATGGCCATTCTGGATTGTGCGGTCAATTGCCGAAGGACTAGTACTCCTAACAGGTTGGCTATTAGGAGGCACTGTTGGTGTTGGAACAGCTCTTTTTGCGGTTGGAATTGGCTATTTACTGCAAATGTCTATGAAAATCTTTGGGTTTGACCCGAAAAAACCTCAAAAGACTGGGGAATAGGAAATAAATGGAGAGAATTCACGTAAAACACCGTCCAACCGCCAGAGTTTTACTGGTAAATCCAGCGAATGAAGTGCTCATGTTCAAAACCCACTTTGATCCCGAGGTTGAGCTGCCACCGAGGTGGCTAACACCTGGTGGCGGCATTGATGAAGGTGAAACGGAACTGGAGACGGCTGTAAGAGAGCTTTTTGAGGAAACCGGAATGGTAATTGATCCGGAGATTCTTGGAGGACCAGTCCTGGTGGCATCTGGAACCTGGTTCTGGGGTGACGGCATTCACAGTCACACATACACAGACACAATTTACAAACTTCAGATCGAAACTTTCAATCCAGATACGTCAGGATTTACCAACGATGAACGCAGAGACGTTCTGGAGATTCGCTGGTGGAAGATCGGAGATCTTTTGGCCTCCGGAGAGCTGGTAGCGCCACACGAGTTACCTAGCTGGCTTCAGGCTAATCTCCTAGATTAGAATGTGCCGATAATAAACATTATGTCAAGTAATGTTTTATTGGCTCAGAACGCCTACTCCCCAGATTCCTGGCTAACACTCACCCATTGATTCAGTTTCGCTAAGGCTTCACCGTTTGAAATTGCAGATCGAGTTTTAGCCAGAGCTTTAGCGAGTTCATCGTGAAGATCAAAACTCTTCGGGTTCTTGTGTAGTTCATAGGCTGCGATACCTGCTGCAGCATTTAGGGCAACTATGTCCTGAATGGCCTGCTGCTCCCCCGTTAACTTGGTTTCTGGATCTAAGACCGCCCTGGCAACCTGGGCGTTCTCGGTTGCATCTCCGCCAATCAACTGAGCAACCTTAGCTCTCGGAATACCCAAATCCTGAGGATCTAGCTCTGTTTCCGTGACTTTAGAGCCTGAAACGACCCATATTTTGCTGGTGCCGGTGGTGGTTAGCTCATCTAGTCCGTCGGAGCCCCTAAAAACTAGGGCTGTTCGGCCCCTGCTGGCCATTTCAGCCGCTAACAGCGGTGCTACTGAAGAATTTGCGACTCCAAGGGCTGTGGCTACAGGCTGGACTGGGTTGGCTAATGGACCTAGGTAGTTAAACGTGGTTGGTATGCCCAATTCCTTGCGGATTGGACCGACATTCTTTAGTGCAGGGTGGAAAAGCGGTGCAAAGAAGAATGAAATGCCGGTCTTCTCGAAGACTTTGCCCAGTTGCTCTGGGGTGAGGTTTAGGTTGATGCCGAGAGCCTCCAGCATCTCTGATGAACCAGTCTTTCCTGACGCAGACCTAGAGCCATGTTTGAGAACTGGGTGGCCGGTGGCCGCTACTAGAATGGCAGCCATACTTGAGATGTTTACTGTGCCAATTTGATCTCCCCCGGTACCAACTATGTCGATAGCATCGTTTGGAAGTGGAGGCTTTACTGAGTGCTCTAAAAGCACGTCGACGAATGCGCTGAGCTCGGTAACACTCTCACCTTTTTCACGAATGGCAAGTAGGAATCCGCCGACCTGTGCAGGGCTTGCTTCTGCTGAAATTATTTGACGCAGCGCCCAATCTGCCTGCTCACGAGTTAGGTCCTCAGCGACGACAAGGCTGCCAAAAATCGACTTCCAACTTAGTGCGTCATTCATGGCTTCAGTTTAGCCTTCCAGTAGTTGGAAAAAAGTCAATTTTAAGAGCACAACATCCACCGTTCTCAGCGTTTATAACGATTTAGCAATGTAGAATTAGAGCATGACAACTGCTCCCCTAGCTCACAGTCAAATACACCGCCCGAGTGCCACCTCGGTGGGCACTATCGTCTGGCTCGGTAGCGAAGTTATGTTCTTCGCAGCTCTGTTTGCAATGTACTTCAGCCTTAGAGCCAATTCGCCAGAGATCTGGGAGTCAGGAACTGAGATTTTGGATGTTCCTTTCGCCTTGGTAAACACGCTGATTCTTGTGGCTTCCTCGTTTACGGCTCAATTTGGAGTTTTCGCGGCGGAAAGAATGCAACCCCGAGCCACTGGCAAATCTCCCCTCAAATGGGGAATGGTTGAGTGGTTTATCCTGAGTTACATCCTCGGGGCAGTGTTTGTTTCAGGTCAGGTTTGGGAATATGCCAACCTAATCAGTGAAGGTGTCTCTCTAGACAGCAACAGCTACGGATCATCGTTCTACATCACCACAGGCTTCCACGCTCTTCACGTAACAGGTGGTCTAATTGCCTTCCTGTTCGTTATTGGAAGAAGTTTTGCCGCGATTAAGTTCGGTCACAAGGAGGCAACAGCCGCGATTGTGGTCTCCTACTACTGGCACTTTGTGGATGTAGTTTGGATCGGTCTTTTCCTTATCATTTATGTTTTGAAATAACCAGAAGGCACAATCACCCAGATGATCAAAAAGAAGATAAACGGAATCCGTCGAAGTCCTCGGGCCTTGATGATTATCCTGTTTGCTGGTCTGCTAACTGTAGGAAGTGGATACACAGCCGTTAGCGCTGCAGTCTCCCCGAAGGTTGAAGCAGTTCACACAGCTGAGGAAATCGCCCTTGGTAAGAAGCTTTTCCTCTCCAACTGTTCTTCCTGCCACGGTAAGAACGCAGAAGGAACTATGAATGCTCCGAGCCTGATCGGTGTTGGTGAGGCTTCTGTAGACTTCCAAGTTTCGACTGGACGTATGCCTGGTGCAGCAAGCGGACCACAACTTGAAGTAAAACCTGTTCAATTCACTGAGGAACAAACCGCCGCAATGGCTGCGTACATCGGTTCCCTGGGTGATGGTCCAAACATTCCGGACGCAGCTTACCTCCAAGCCAACGGTGACCCAACCGTCGGTGGCGAACTTTTCAGAATTAACTGTGCGATGTGCCACAACGCCGGTGGTGCTGGTGGAGCCCTTACTGAGGGTAAGTATGCCCCAAACCTAATGAAGTCTTCAGCAAAAACTATCTATGAAGCGATGGTTACAGGTCCTCAGAACATGCCTGTATTCAGCGATGCAAACATCACACCTGAAGAAAAAAATGACATCATCACCTACCTGACCTATCTGCAAAACAACAGGTCAGTAGGTGGTGAAGAGCTAGGCAACCTAGGTCCTGTTGTTGAGGGACTCTTGGCGTGGCTAGGTCTACTCGGATTACTTGTTGCCATCACAGTATGGCTTGGCGCTAAATCAAACTAGTCAGAAAGATTAAATTGAGCGAAGATTCCAAAGACTTGGTGAAACTGAGTGACAGTCGTTATTCAGACCACGAATACGAGACAGGTCTCAGAGTTACCCACGAAGATGCGGTAAAGGATCCAGGACTGGAGCCTCACCGCGTACGAATGACTGACAAAAGCGAGAAGCACGAAAAGAACGCCGTTCGCCAAGTAACGCTTCTCTTCGTTATTTCAATGCTCGGTAGCGCTTTCGCGCTCTACTCATACTTTGCCTTCCCTATCGTTATTGGAGACATGAACAGTGTTCGATTGAACACTCTTTTCCTAGGTTTGGGAATAACACTTGGTTTGTTTGGTATCGGTGTTGGAGCAGTTCACTGGGCGAAGACACTTATGCCTGACAACGAAGTTACCGAAGAGCGTCACCTAACCCGCGGCTCTGATGAGAAGCGCGCAGCTGCAATCGAAATCATAAATCTTGCAAACCAGGAGTCTGGCTTCAGCAGACGAAAGCTAATTAGAAGAACTCTCTACGGGGCTCTAGCACTATTCCCTCTCCCAGGCCTGATTATTTTTGGAGACTTGGGACCTAACGTAAATGACAAGCTTCGTCACACTGCTTGGAAACCAGGCACCCGCTTAGCAAGAGACCCTAATGGTCGCCCAATCAAGGCATCGGATGTGACTGTTGGATCTGTTTATCACGTTGTTCCAGAAGGACTAATGCCTGGTGACCATGGATACCTAGAAGAGAAGGCAAAGGCTGCTGTTCTCCTCGTTCGTGTTGACCCAAGTGAACTAATCGAAACAGAAGAACGTGCGAGTTGGTCTTACCAGGGAATCGTTGCTTACTCAAAAATTTGTACTCACGTAGGGTGCCCGGTTGCTCTATACGAGCAACACACTCACCACCTGTTGTGCCCATGCCACCAGTCAACTTTCGATCTAGTCGATGGTTGCAAGGTTGTCTTCGGCCCTGCAACCAGAGCTCTACCTCAACTTCCGATTACCGTCGACTCTGAAGGATATCTAATTGCTCAAAGCGATTTCCACGAACCTGTTGGTCCATCATTCTGGGATAGGAGTGTCAAGTAATGAGTAACGCTGCTGCTACCCCGAAGAAAAATGGTTTCCTAGCTGGAACCGCTAACTACGTTGATGAGCGAGTCGGCGTTGCTGGAATCCTAAAGGAATTTGGTCGCAAAATATTTCCAGATCACTGGTCTTTCATGCTCGGTGAAGTGGCACTGTACTCCTTCCTAGTGCTACTTCTATCTGGAACGTTTCTAACTTTCTTCTTCGACCCTTCAATGGCCGAAACTATTTACGAAGGATCATATGCTCCGCTGAAGGGTGCACACATGTCTGTTGCATACTCTTCAAGCTTGGACATCAGCTTCGAAGTTCGCGGTGGTCTGTTGATGCGTCAGGTTCACCACTGGTCTGCACTTCTGTTTGTTGCGGCTGCTGGTCTTCACATGCTTAGAGTGTTCTTCACCGGTGCTTTCCGAAAGCCACGTGAGTTGAACTGGGTTGTGGGTTTCGTTCTATTCATTCTTGGTATGGCAGCTGGTTTCACCGGTTACTCACTTCCAGATGACTTGCTTTCAGGTAACGGACTTAGAATCATTGACGGAATGATGAAGGGTATACCTTTCGTTGGTACCTCAATTTCTGCCGGACTCTTCGGCGGAGAGTTCCCTGGAACGGCAATCGTTGGAAGACTGTACAGCCTCCACATCATGCTCGTGCCAGCCCTGATTCTGGTCTTCTTAGCCCTGCACTTGTTTATGCTCGTGATTCACAAGCACACCCACTACTCAGGTCCTGGAAAGAAAGACACCAACGTTGTTGGTTACCCACTAATGCCTGTTTACGTTGCAAAGGCTGGTGGATTCTTCTTCATCGTCTTCGGTGCAATCATGTTGATCGCAACATTCTTTACCATCAACCCAATCTGGAACTACGGTGGCTATGACCCATCCCCTGTTTCAGCTGGTACACAACCTGACTGGTACATCGGTTGGTTAGATGGTGCACTTCGTCTAGCTCCAACAGGTATCGAGTTCATGATTGGTGACTACACAGTCTCAACCAATATCCTCCTGCCATTAGTGGTCAGCTTGGTATTCCTCGCAATCGTTGCAATTTACCCATTCATTGAAAACTGGGTCACTGGAGACAAGAGAGAGCACCATGTGCTTGACCGTCCTCGTAACGCTCCGACAAGAACTGCTATCGGTTCAGCCGGAGTAACTTTCTACGCAGTTCTATGGGCAGGTGCGAGCACCGATTTGATTGCTACAAACTTTAAGATGTCGCTAAACCAGGTTCTGGTGAGCATGCAAATTGCGCTAATTATCCTTCCTTTCGTTGCGTTCTTTGTAACCAAGAGAATTTGTCTAGCACTTCAGCGCAAGGATCGTGAAATCGCAATTCACGGTAGAGAGTCTGGCCGTATTGTTCGTCTCCCACATGGTGAATACATTGAGGTTCATGAGCCTCTTGAACCGCACGACCTATACAAGTTGGTTGATTTCAAGGACTACAAGCCAACCCTTGCTAGACCTAATGCTCAGGGAAAGATCACCTTCGCTAGCAGAATTCGTGCATCACTTTCTAAGTTCTACTTCGAAGACCGCATAGCACCTGCTACCCAAACTGAGATTGATGAAGCAGCGCATCACAATCACGAAATTGAAGCAGAAGTCAAGAAAGCGATTGAAGCTAGCAAGTAAAGAATCAGTTTAGGTAAGTGCCCGCCATAAAAACAATTTCGTGGTGGGCACTTCTGGTTCTGGCAAGAGTACTGCTGCCAAACAGATTGCCAAACTGCTATCACTCAAACACGTTGAGATCGATGACCTTATGTGGCTTCCGAATTGGACTAAACGGGATTCTTCAGAACTGCAATCAATACTTCAAGAAGAGCAATCTGAAGGCTCGGTTGTAATTGATGGCAACTATGCCGGCAAAGGCATCTCCCCTAGCCCAGGAGACGTTCTGGTGTTCCTCGATTACCCAAGAAGGTTAGTCATCTCAAGACTTACTCGAAGGAGCTTAGCCAGAGTTATCTTTAGGAAAGAACTTTGGTCAGGCAATAGAGAGGAATTCAAGTCCCAAGTCTCCCCCGATCCTGGACTCAACCCCATTCTCTTTGCGTACCTGACTCAGGCCAAAAGGCACTCGACCTATACAAAGGTGATTCAAGACTTCACCCACACAGAAAACTACATAATAAAAACCCCAAAGCAACTTAGAAAGTTACTCGGGGCTCTTCAGTAATTCTTAGTGAGCGTGCAATCCTCTGGAGTGCTCAAATACGAAGCCAATTAGCGCCACGATGGCTAATGGGAAACCGATAATGAACAACCACCAGCCAACTGCGAGGGATGTGAAACAGATTGCTCCACCAATTCCAAGCATAATTGGCCACCAAGACCACGGCGCGAAGAAGCCCATTTCAGCCTCACCGTCTTCGATGTTTGCGTCTGGCAGGTCTTCAGGTCCGGTGAAGTTCTTGGCAGTCTTACCCAAGTAGAAGGATAGGAATCCAGTTAGGAAAACCAGCATCCCAATCGCAGCAAAACCAATAACCTCAATCTCACCGTAAACAAGGTTTGACCAGTATCCGTAAACAGCTGCGACGATTACGTAGAAAACGGTCAGAAGATTGAAGATAGCTACGTTTGTCTTCATGACTTGACTTTCTCCTTAGGAGCTTCTTTAGGAAGAGAAGCAGGGTCAGCGAATTCTGGGTGGTGCAG
>JBEAMR010000043.1:0-4311 GCA_041165845.1 Actinomycetota bacterium
CATGACGATTGAACAAACTCGCAAACTTGTTACTTCGATTCCTGGGCCTAGATCCCAGGCTCTGCACCAGAATAGGCTGCAGCATGTTGGCCACGGTGTTGGTGCAACTCTCCCGGTATACATCGATTCAGCTCACGGAGCGATCCTTGTTGATGTTGATGGCAACCAATTCATTGACATGGGATCAGGTATCGGTGTTACCACCATCGGTCACACCAACGAAGGTGTCGTGACCGCTGTTAGCCAGCAGGTAGCGAAGCTAACCCACACACTCTTTACAGTCACCCCTTATGTCCCTTACGTTGAGGTCTGTGAAATCTTGAACAGACACATGCCAGGTAACTTCGTAAAGCGTTCCGCTCTATTCAACTCAGGTGCTGAAGCGGTTGAAAATGCAATCAAGCTTGCTCGTAAGTTCACTAAGCGCAACGAGATTGCTGTATTTGACCACGCTTACCACGGTCGCACCAACCTAACCATGGCGATGAACTTCAAGAACATGCCTTACGCGGATGGGTTCGGTCCATTTGCTGGTTCTGTTACTCATGTACCAATGTCTTACCCATTCCATGACCCAGAAGGTATGACTGGAGAAGAAGCGGCTCAGCGCGCAATCAACTACATGGAAAAGCGCATCGGTGGCAAGAACCTAGCTGCGGTTGTTATCGAGCCTATTCAAGGTGAAGGTGGCTTCATCGTTCCTGCACCTGGATTCCTCAAGACCCTGAGCCAGTGGACACACGCAAACGGAATTGTTCTTGTTGCAGATGAAGTTCAGGCCGGTATTGCTAGAACTGGTAAGTGGTTTGCTAGCGAATACGAAGAAGGTTTCGAACCTGATCTAATGACAATCGCCAAGGGTATTGCCGGTGGTATGCCTATCTCTGCTGTCACGGGAAGAGCAGAGATTATGGACTCATCTCACCCAGGTGGAATTGGTGGAACCTTCGGTGGTAACCCAGTTGCTGCTGCAGCAGCAGTATCAGTTCTAAAGCAGATTGAAGCTGGTGGCGTTCTTGAGAAGGCTATCCATATCGAGAGCGTAATGAAGCCAAGACTTCTAGATCTAAAAGCTAAGTATTCAGTCATCGGTGAAATCCGTGGCCGTGGTGCAATGTTGGCAATTGAGTTTGTGGTGCCAGGAACTAGAACACCTAACTCAGCTGCAGTTGATGCCATTGTGAAGCACGCTCACAGTAACGGTGTCTTGATTCTCAACGCGGGAACCTACGGAAACGTAATTCGATTCTTACCATCACTTGCAATCAGCGATGAGTTGATTGTTGAAGCTTTGACAGTAATCGAACAAGGTATCGCTTCGCTATAAACCCCATATCGAATCAAAGAGGATTCAAATGCACTCCTATGCAGACAGAGAAAAACTAGCTCAACTATTTGCTAAGGAGGTTGCCCTATTTGAATCAAAGCATCCAAACTCAGCCGAATTACACGGCAAAGCAATGGGGCCACTCATGGGTGGTGTCCCAATGTCTTGGATGGCAAAGTGGCCAGGTCCTCACCCTGTCTACGTAGCTTCAGCTAAAGGCTCTCGATTCACTGACGTTGATGGAATCGAATATGTTGACTTCTGTCTAGGTGACACTGGTGCAATGGTTGGCCACTCCCCTGATGCAGCCATCAATGCAATTGCTAAGCAGCTAACTAAAGGTATTACCTTCATGCTGCCAACTGAAGATGCTGCAGTTGTTGGGCAAACTCTCTCAGATCGTTTTGGTTTACCTAAGTGGCAGTTCACTCTGACAGCAACAGATGCCAACCGACACATATTGAGATATGCAAGACATGTCACCGGTAGAGCAAAGGTTGTTGTTCACGACTACTGCTACCACGGAACCGTTGATGAAACATTTGCAGTCCTAGATGACCAAGGGAATACAGTCAGCAGAGAAAACAACATCGGCCCTCAGGTTGATCCAGCTGAAACCACAATTGTTGTTCCGTTCAATGACCTAGATGCAGCTGAGAAGGCTTTTGAAACTGGTGAAGTAGCGGCAATGCTGATTGAACCAGCAATGACCAACATCGGTATCGTGCTTCCAGAACCAGGCTACCTCGAAGGGCTAAGAGCACTCTGCTCAAAATACGATGTCATCCTGATTATCGATGAGACTCACACGCTAAGTGAAGGTCCTGGTGGTATGACCGCAAGGAGACACCTAGAACCTGATGCTGTTGTGATGGGTAAGACCATTGGTGCAGGTATTCCTGCCGGTGCCTTTGGTATGTCTGCAGAGCTTACCAAGCGAGTGCAAGACAGTCTCCACTTAGAACACATTGACGTCGGTGGAGTTGGTGGAACCCTTGCCGGTAACGCACTTTCAATGGCTGCTATTAGAGCAACCTTGACTGAAGTGCTAACTCCTGAAGCATTCGTTGGCATGGAAGCACTATGTGACATTTGGACTGCTGATGTCCAGAGGCTCATTGATCAGTACTCTGCCCCTTGGCAGGTTAGCCAACTGGGTTGCCGAGCAGAATACTCATTCAGACAAACTGCCCCTCGAAATGGTCGTGAAGCTGCAGATGCTGATGACTTTGAATTACAGCAGTATCTGCACCTGCATGCACTCAACCGTGGAATATTGATGACACCATTCCACAACATGGCTTTGATGTCTCCGGCGCACACTAAGGAAGATGTTGCCCGCCACACAGCACACTTCGAAGAAGCGTTGAAATCGCTATTTGCTTAGTTCTTTTTAGCTAGACGCTTACGTTTCACTTCAGAGTTGATCTGAGTTGCCAACACAATAAAGATGGCAAGGAAGAAGACAGCAGAACCAATCACATTGGCTTCAGCTGGGACACCACGAGCTGCTGCTGTGTAGACATAGCGAGGGAATGTCATGTCAGCACCAGCATTGAAGTTGGTGATGATGAAATCATCGAAGCTCAAAGCAAATGAAAGTAGTGCAGCTGCTGAGATACCAGGCAGAAGTAATGGGAAAGTAATCTTCCAGAACACCTGACGTGGGTTTGCATAAAGATCTCTACCGGCTTCTTCAAGAGCTGGGTCAAGGCTTGCAACTCTTGCCTTCACAGTCACAACAACGAAGGAAAGGCAGAACATGATGTGGGCAATGATGATTGTCCAGATACCTTTCTGCACCCCTAGGTTGAAGAACTGGGAGGCAAGACCGGCACCCAGAACAACTTCAGGTGTTGCCATTGGTAGGAACAAAAGCAAGTTGATTGAACTTCTGAATTTGAAGCGGTAGCGAACCAAAGCAATAGCGATTGCAGTTCCAAGAGCTGTTGCAATAATTGTTGAAATCAGACCAATAAAAACTGAGTTTGTGAAAGCTTCACAAACACCCTCTCGCTGACAGACGTTGGTCCACTTATCAAAAGTAAAGCCACGCCAAATCAGGTTGGTCTTCAGTGAATCATTGAATGAGAAGACAAAGGTATACAGGATTGGGATGAGCAGGTAGATGAAAGCAATCACTGCGTAAACAGGAAGAGCTAGTTTTCCAAGACTGAAGCGCATTAGAGGAGATCCTCCGTTCCAGACTTACGAACATAAACACTAACCAAAACCAGAATTACACCCATCAACAGAACAGAAAGTGCTGAGGCTGAAGGGTAATCGTTAATCTGGAGATAGTTAGATTCGATAACGTTACCAATCATCGCCGTTGAGGAAGAACCTAGGAAATCACCTGATGCATTAACGTAGTCACCGGCAATGGGGATGAAGGTAAGAAGCGTTCCTGAAATGATTCCCGGCATAGATAGTGGCAAGGTCACTTTTCTAAATACCTTAGCTGGAGAGGCATAGAGGTCAGATCCTGCTTCTAGGTAACGAATATCAAGTCGCTCAAGGGATGTGTATAGCGGGAGAGTCATGAACGGAATGAAGTTGTATGTCAAACCAAAGATGACCATGAAAGGCGTTCCAACAACATACTGGCTCTGGTCCAGCAATCCAGAATCCTGAAGAGTTGTAACAATCCATGACTCATTTGAGAACAACTGCTTCCAAGCCAAAGTTCTTAGTAGGAAAGAGATAAAAAAGGGAGCGATGACCAAAGTCAGCATCAGCTTCTGAAGCATTGGCCAAGGTCTAGCCTTCACACCGATGAAGTATGCAAGTGGATAAGAAATTAGAAGAGCAAGAACTGTCGCAGCTAATGCGTAACCGAAAGATCTGAGAATGTGCGGTAGATATTCAGCAATTACGTAGCCGTAGTTACCAATCTCTAGAGCTGGAACATACTCTGCGTATCCCCCCGCAGGATCTGGAATCTGCAGAGAAACCATAATCAGTGCAATCAGAGGAGTCAGGAA
>JBEAMR010000044.1:0-2901 GCA_041165845.1 Actinomycetota bacterium
CACCAGGAAGCACTCTCAACCGAGTGGGCTTCCGAATGGGGACTTAGCTCAGTTGGTAGAGCACCTGCTTTGCAAGCAGGGGGTCAGGGGTTCGACCCCCCTAGTCTCCACTCAAGTGGAAGAGGATCAGCCAGAAATGGTTGGTCCTCTTTCTCCTTAAGCCATAGGTATTACACCTGCCTCATGTCATAATTTCCCCAAAGAGGAAAAAAAGGGGAGCTTCATGGGACACCGAAGAGGAATTTCATTACTTGTTCTAACAATCGCAGCACTAACTTTGTCGAGCTGTTCATCTCCAACTCCTACACCTGCGACAAGCCCCACAGCATCGGTTACGCCAACCGCTACACCTACGGACACCTTTGAAAGTGAAATTCTTTTAGCCAACAACGAGCTTGAAGAAAAATTCCTACAAGCAGCCCTTGACAGTTGCGAACTAACGAAGACTAAGTCACTGACTGTGATGTCTTCCGAGGGGATTCCCACTTCTTCCGGAGAAACTTCTCACGTAACTTATTTCAGACCAGCAGAGCGTGAAGATCTTCTCCTACCAGAGAACCAAGTTAGTGAAAACTCTAATGGCGACATTATTCCAGGTGTCTATAACAACTACCTTCCAGGATTATTTGACCTTTGCTTGCTAGAGGAACAAGCTGCATTGGTGGATGACCCCAATGCTGAAGTTCTGGAGCACACATTAGAAGAAATAAACCCTTATCTATACGCGTGGTCTCAACATCAGGGCGGGGCCAACTTAGAAACTATGTATTACGAAGTCAAAGATGGACTAATCACCATGTATTCGACGGATGCCGGGTTCGTAAACATGACCGAGCTTAATTACACTGAATTCACTGGAGATATAGCTAGCTTCTTTATTACAGCTCATGGTTACTGATCGATAGAACTTGGAATGGCATCATGAGTAAAGCAACATCTCTCAAAACTTTCATTTGGTTTCCCGGCAACATGGATGAAGCTCTAGCTTTCTATGCAGAGACCTTTACTGATTTCAAAATCCATTCTGATAATCGACCAGATCCTAGTCAGCCAAGATTCACAGCCGACTTCTCTATTTACGGACATAACTTCATTGGTATGAACTGGCCAGGCGGAGATCCTTTCAGTAACTCCATCTCTCTATCTCTAAATGTTGACGGTCAGGAAGAAGTTGACCGTCTCTGGGATGCCATAACAGCCAAGGGTAAACCTGGGCGCTGTGGTTGGTGCACGGATGAGTTCGGACTGACTTGGCAGGTATCACCAATTCAGATGAGAGATCATCTTGAGAACCCAGATAGAGTCAAAGCTGAGTTTGCTAATCAAGCGCTTATGAAAATGACCAAAATCATTATTAGGGATTTATATGAAGCTGAATAAGGCTTTGGCGATTGCAGTCATGACTCTGGTAGTTAGTGCCTGTTCGAGTTCAGAACCAGCAGCAACGAAAACTCAAGCTCAGATTGAGAAGGAGTTTCTAAAGATTGCTGAAGACTCCTGCGCCAGGGCGCAGAAGGACGATGTTCTAGAACGTATGACAAACAACGTTCCAGAGCGAATTATTGTTCTATCGAAAGACCGAGCATACAGGGATTACAGCGCTGTCTACGTAAACAACAGAGACGAGGCAGAAGTGATCTACGAACTAGAACTTACTGTGTGTGGTCCTAGTTACCACCTATCTATGAGAGATGAATATGGTGGAGCAGATGCTGAGGGCTTTGCATACAAAATCCAGCTCAATGAGGATGGAACATACTCTTGGTCTCAACAGGTTCCGGGTGAGGCTGAAGGAGTTCTCTACACAAACGTCTTTACCGTTGAGGACGGATACATTGTTGAATCTACGACAGACGACCCGGCCTACGACAGAACTATCGAATATGGACCAATCACCGGTGAAGACCTTGAAGTTCTCAAGAAGGCCGTTGACGAAGAACTGGCATACCTAGAGGAATAGATTTAGCGAGCCTCTGGAATTGTCCGAGTAACCGAATCCCTAAACACGGATCTCAGGATAAGTGCAGCGGATAGGACAATGAGACCACAGATCAAGATTGTGGCTCTGATTCCGAATGCCGATGCAGCCAGACCAATTAGCGGAGAACCAATAGGTGTTCCACCCATGAAGATCAAAAGATAAATACCCATAACACGGCCTCTAATGGCGTTATCGGTATTGCTCTGCACGTATGTGTTAGCCGAGATAAGTGTTAGCAGGACGGTTGCACCAAGGATTGGTAGCGATAAACCGTATATCCAAAAGGTGGGTAGATATGCGGATGCCATTAGTAGTGCGCCAAAGAGTGAAGATCCGAGCATTAGGTTTCTTGTATTTCGGTGCTTCTCTAAGCGAGCGGCGATTAGAGCACCGGATAGCGAGCCAACAGCTAGCACACTTCCAAGGACGCCAAACTCTCTGGAACCCATACCAAATTCATTGGTTGACATTAGTGCGATGAAGATTTGAAAGTTCAAACCAAATGTTGTTGTGAAGAAAACGGTGAGCATTACCAACAACAGGTCTGGTCGCTTTAGAACATATTCAAAAGCCTCTTTGAGTTTGTTATCTCTACTGGGCTTTGAGGAGATATGCAGATCTTTATCTCTAATTACAGACAGTGTGACAACCATCACGACATAGGTTGCTGTGTTCAGGAGAAATGAAGGACCGGTGCCGAATTGGTAAATCAGGAATCCACTTAATGCAGGACCAATAAGCCTTCCTGCATTGAAGTTTGCAGAGTTGAGACTAACCGCATTTGCTAAATCATTTTTCCCAACTAGTTCACTTGTGAAGCTAACTCGAATTGGTGAATCAATGGCTGTAAAGATTCCCAGCAGCAGTGCTAGTGCAAACACATGCCACAGAACAACGGAACCTGTAACTACAAGAATTCC
>JBEAMR010000045.1:0-8558 GCA_041165845.1 Actinomycetota bacterium
TTCCACTTGAGTGGAGACTAGGGGGGTCGAACCCCTGACCCCCTGCTTGCAAAGCAGGTGCTCTACCAACTGAGCTAAGTCCCCATTCGGAAGCCCACTCGGTTGAGAGTGCTTCCTGGTGGGCCTAGGAGGACTTGAACCTCCGACCTCTTCATTATCAGTGAAGCGCTCTAACCACCTGAGCTATAGGCCCGTAGAGCAAATCTAACCTTACCCGATATAGAGCCAAGGCTCAAACTGAAGAGGTTTACTGCTGATTGTTATTAGTAAAGCCTACAGATACTCCACCAATGATTCGGGCCACAATGTTGAAAATTGCTGCCCAGATTCCAGCCAAAATGGTGCCTATCAGAATCATGAAAACCGCGATACCAAGCGAGATTGAGAGCACTGTCGGCAGGGTTATCTCCATGTCGATGTATTGCTTGAGAAGTGCGCTGAAGCCTGCTGCATTGAGGATTAGGAACAATGCTGTTAGGGCAATCACGAGCCCGATACCAAGCGCTACGTTCAAAACAAAGGAGAATCTAACAGCTGACCAGAAGTTGATCTTGACTAGCTTCAGGTTCACCGGCTTCGCTGAAGACGACTCAGCTCTACTTGACTTACGAGAAAATACGCTCATTTACTCTCCTTGCTCTTCAACTACAGTCTCAACCGCTCCAGTTTCAACGCCCTCGAGGTTTCTCTCACTGTTCTTAGCCAACCCTAGTACTGAATCATCATCATCGAAACGGGCAAAAACAACACCCATGGTGTCACGGCCTCTAGCTGGAACCTCGCTGACAGCTGATCTAACTACCTTGCCGCTGGCAAGAACGATAAGCACTTCGTCGTCTTCCTCTACGATTAGCGCTCCAACAATGTCTCCACGCTTCTCTTCAAGCTTGGCGACCTTGATACCGATACCACCACGGTTCTGGATGCGATACTGCTCAACCGCTGTGCGCTTAGCAAAACCACCTTCGGTAACAACGAAGACGAAGCCCTTTTCTGTAATCACATCTGCTGAAAGCAAGAAGTCATCTTGACGGAAGTGCATGCCGATGTTTCCACTGGTATCTCTTCCCATTGGGCGAAGTGATTCATCGCTAGCTGAGAAGCGGATAGACATTCCCTTGTTAGAGACGAGAAGTAGATCATCGCTCTGGTTAACCAGAAGAGCTGAAACTACTTCGTCCTCTTCACGAAGTTTGATGGCGATAACACCACCACTACGTGAAGTGTCGTATGCCTCAAGGTTTGTCTTTTTGACTAGACCTGACTTAGTTGCAATGACTAAGTATTCAGCTTGCTGGTAGTCACGGATATCTAGAACCTGTGCGATCTTCTCATCTGGTTGCAGAGCAAGGAGGTTAGCTACGTGCTGACCCTTAGCATCTCTTCCAGCTTCAGAAACCTCATAGGCCTTAGTTCTATAAACTCTTCCCTTGTTTGTGAAGAAGAGTAAATAGTGGTGAGTTGTTGTCACAAAGAAGTGTTCAACAACATCGTCCGCGCGAAGGCTGGCACCCTTAACACCCTTACCACCGCGGTGCTGTGATCTGTAGTTATCGCTCTTGGTGCGCTTGATGTATCCACCGCGAGTAATGGTGATAACCATTTCCTCTTCAGGAATTAAATCAAGATCAGTAACACCATCTTCACCAGGAAGGATGATGGTTCTTCTGTCATCACCGTGACGCTTAACAACATCTTCAAGTTCTTCAGCAACAATTGAGCGCTGTCTCTGCGGGTCAGCGATGATTGCCTTGTATTCAACAATCAGTGCTTCTAGCTCAGCAGCTTCATCAATAATCTTTTGACGTTCAAGAGCAGCAAGCTGTCTTAGCTGCATGTTCAAGATTGCCCTTGCCTGCAGGTCATCAATCTCTAGAAGTTTCATCAAACCTTCGCGAGCATCATCTGCTGTTGCGCTAGCTCTAATCAACTTGATTACTTCATCAAGTGCATCTAGTGCCTTTAGGTAACCACGCAGAATGTGTGCACGTTCTTCAGCCTTACGAAGACGGAACTGAGTTCTGCGAACGATAACTTCGATCTGGTGTTCAATCCAGTAGGTGATGAAACCATCGAGGCTTAGGGTTCTTGGAACACCATCAACAAGAGCCAACATGTTTGCACTGAAGTTTTCTTGAAGAGGAGTGAACTTGTATAGGTTGTTTAGAACAACCTGAGCAACCGCATCCTTCTTTAGAACGATTACTAGTCGCTGACCAGTTCTACCTGAAGTCTCATCGCGAATATCTGCGATTCCCTGAAGTCTTCCTTCCTTAACAAGATCAGCAATCTTGAGAGCAAGGTTGTCTGGGTTGACTTGGTAAGGAAGTTCGGTAACAACAAGACAGGTTCTGCCCTGAAGTTCTTCAACATTTACGATTGCACGCATTGTGATTGAACCACGACCGGTGCGATATGCATCCTTGATTCCCTGAGAACCAAGAATGGTTGCTGCGGTTGGGAAATCTGGCCCCTTGATTCTCTGCATTAGAGCTTCAAGAAGTTCTTCCTTGGATGCGTTTGGGTTCTCTAGAGCCCAGAGTGCACCTGCTGCAACTTCGCGAAGGTTGTGCGGTGGAATGTTTGTTGCCATCGCAACCGCGATACCGATAGATCCGTTGATAAGAAGGTTAGGAATACGGCTAGGTAGAACTGTTGGTTCCTGAGTTCTTCCGTCGTAGTTGTCTTGGAAATCAACAGTCTCTTCGTCAATGTCTCTAACCATTTCAAGAGCAAGAGGAGCCATACGGCACTCTGTGTATCGAGGAGCAGCAGCACCATCGTTACCAGGGGATCCGAAGTTACCCTGACCGCTTACTAATGGGTAACGAAGGTTCCATTCCTGGACTAGACGAACAAGCGTGTCATAGATAGCTCCGTCACCGTGCGGGTGGAACTGACCCATTACGTCTCCAACAACACGTGAGCACTTGCTGAATTGTTTGTCTGGTCGGTATCCACCGTCATACATCGCGTAGATAACTCTGCGGTGAACTGGCTTTAGACCATCTCTAACATCTGGAAGTGCACGTCCGACGATAACGCTCATCGCGTAGTCAAGATATGAACGTTGCATCTCAACGTTTAGGTCGATCTGTTCGACTTTGTCCATCTGTGGTTCGTTGTTTTCAGTCATAGTTTCACCTCGGCCTAGATATCTAGGAACCGAACATCCTTTGCATTCTGTTGGATGAAGGTGCGACGTAGTTCAACATCATCACCCATCAAAGTTGAAAATATTTCATCTGCTCTAGCAGCATCGTCGAGTGTTACCTGAAGGAGAGTTCTGCGGGCTGGGTCCATTGTTGTGGCCCAAAGCTCGTCGTAGTCCATCTCACCCAGACCCTTGTAACGCTGAATGGAATTCTCTTTAGGAATCTTCTTTCCAGCTGCTTGACCAGAAGCTAACTTCTCATCACGCTCTTGATCGCTGTAAACATATTCGTGTTCAGCATTAGACCACTTGATGCGATACAGAGGTGGCTGAGCTAGATAAACATATCCATACTCAATCAAAGGCTTCATGTATCTGAAGAGAAGGGTTAGAAGCAGAGTTCTAATGTGCTGACCATCAACATCCGCATCGGCCATCAACACACACTTGTGATATCTAATCTTGTTGATATCAAACTCTTCACCGTAACCAGTTCCGAATGCAGTGATAAGAGCTTGAACTTCACTGTTAGCCATCGCCTTATCAAGACGTGCTTTTTCAACGTTCAAAACTTTTCCACGCAGTGGCAAGATTGCTTGAGTTTCTGGATCGCGACCACGCATCGCAGAACCACCAGCAGAGTCACCCTCAACGATATAGATTTCACTCAATCGTGGATCTCTACTTGAACAGTCACGAAGTTTTCCAGGCATACCAGTTGATTCCAGTAGTCCCTTACGACGTGTCGCTTCTCTAGCTTTGCGAGCCGCAAGTCTTGCAGCAGAAGCTTGAATTGCTTTGCGACAAATATCTTTCGCACTCGCTGGGTTTCTACCAAACCAATCAGAGAGCATCTCGTTGGTTACCTTCTGCACAAAAGCTTTAGCTTCGGTGTTACCAAGTTTGGTTTTTGTCTGACCCTCAAACTGAGGCTCACTCAGCTTGATCGAGATAACTGCAGTTAGTCCTTCACGTACGTCATCACCGGTTAGGTTTTCATCCTTCTCTTTGAGAAGGCCTTTCTCACGTGAATATTTATTTAGCAGTGAAGTTAGCGCAGTTCGGAACCCTTCTTCGTGAGTTCCACCTTCGTGAGTATTAATGGTATTCGCGTAGGTGTGAACTGATTCGTTGTATCCGTTAGTCCACTGCATGGCCACTTCAAGTGACATTGACTTCTCTTTGGTTTCGGATTCGAAAGAGATGATGTCGTTGTGAACAAGTTCAATCTTTTTAGCTGAGTTCAAATACTGAACGTAATCTTGAAGACCGCGCTCGTAGAGGAATTTATCGCTACGCTCATTTCTCTCGTCATAGATTGAAATGCTTAGACCCTTGTTCAAGAAAGCCATCTGCTGGAATCTTGATCTCAATGTCTCGTAGTCGAATTCGACTGTTTCAAAAATCTCTGGGCTAGGTAGGAACTCAATTACTGTTCCAGTGAAGTCAGCTGCCTTGCCTTTAGCTAGGGGAGCGGTTGGAACACCAGCTAGATATGACTGGGTCCACATGAAACCGTCACGTGCAACAATTACGTTTAGCTGAGTTGAAAGAGCGTTAACAACAGAGGCACCTACACCGTGAAGACCACCGGAAACCGCATATCCACCGCCACCGAACTTTCCACCAGCGTGAAGAACGGTCAAAACCACCTCAACGGCAGGTTTTTTCTCAACAGGATGCATATCTACTGGGATTCCACGACCATCGTCGGCAACCTTGACCCAGCCTTCTTTGGTAATAACCACGTCAATGTTCTTACAGTGACCCGCTAGAGACTCATCTACGGCGTTGTCTACGATTTCATAGACCAGGTGGTGGAGGCCTCTTGGGCCAGTAGAGCCGATATACATACCGGGACGCTTACGAACTGCCTCTAGGCCTTCTAGGACCTGAATATTTGATGCATCGTAGCTATTTGGGGTTTCACTCATATTGCCGGCACTGCTCCTATTTTCCTGAGGTTAGGCCCACACAACTGCCACCTAAATAAGGGGACTTATATTCGGGGTTGCTAACCCTCTAAGTCTACCTTTTTGACGCTAAATATCGGGCTAAAAACGGGGTCTATGGAAGGTATTTTAGGGGTGTGGATAACTCGCTGAAGAGCACTAAATTACTGGGAACTAGCGAGTTTTCGCTTTAGCCAAAAGTGTCTCTGGCACCAGGACCTGGAACAGATCTCAAACCACGTTTAAAACTAGGTGCCTGAGGGCCTATAAAGCGGACCTCTTTGACCTCAATGGCAGGCAATTTATCCACGATATTCTTCAAAATATCAGCACTCATAATTCGTAGCTGGGTCGCCCAGGCTGTGCTTTTGCAGCGGACGGTGAGAACGCCTTTGGTTAGATCCTCTGGGAAGCTGTTCTCAGCAACCTTGTCACCGACTAATTCACGCCAATTGGCGAATAATTCACCCTCCTGGAGCTTATTTTCCCAACCGAAGCTCTGAATCAACCCATCCATGGTGTTTGCGATGGTTTTTGGGGCTCTTCCCGCATCAAAAGGCTTAGATTTAGCTTTCTTGATTTTGGTCCTACGAATGGTGTCTCGGTCTTTTCTACCGGTTATAGCAGCTTTCATGCGGTAGTAAAACTCAACGGCAACGTCTGGTTTCTCTGGATTACTCATTGCCCACCGTGATTTCTCCGGCAGTTACAAAGATGCGTTTAGCGCTTAGCTCGGTGGGAACATCTTCAACGACGGCAGCAGTGATTAGCACCTGTTCATTATCTGACACTAAATTGGCCAGTCGAGTTCGTCTAGTTGAATCAAGCTCTGCAAAAACATCATCGAGGATGAGGATTGGATCTCCTGCTCTTGCTTCTTCACGCAGCAATTTAGCTGAAGCTAACTTAAGTGCAAGCGCATACGACCAAGATTCACCGTGACTGACAAAACCTTTAGCAGGGTAATCACCCAGGTATAGCACTAGATCATCGCGGTGTGGTCCAACTAGAGAGATTCCTCGCTCTAATTCTTTTGTCTTAACCAATTCAAGTTTTGTTCTGAATTTTGTTTCGAGTTCTTCTCTGTCTGAGGTGACTAGAAAATCTTCGACGAAGACTTCTGGTTCAACAATGTTTGAACCAGTCAGTGAAGACTTGTATTTGATTGAAGGATTGTTCTTTTCATCTGCAATAGCTGCGTAGGAAGAAAGAAGTGGCGCAGCCATTCTCTTGATGAGGTCTTGTCTGAAGGCGATGATTTCAGTACCCAACTTGATTAGTGAATCATCCCAGGCAGCAAGGGTGTCTAAGCCAGGGGAGTCTTTGGGTAAGTTTCTCGAAGTCTTCAACAAAGTGTTGCGCTGCTTTAGAACACGATCGTAATCAGAGAACACTCCTGCTAAGCGAGGAGTGAGTTGCACAAGTAGATCGTCTATAAATGCCCTGCGATTAGAAGGATCTCGTTTCACGATATCTAAATCTTCAGGAGAGAAGATAACCGCACTAACTAAACCTAGAACATCTCTAACTCTTGGTGTATCGGATCTATTTATTCTTGCTCGGTTAGAACCTGAAACATTTAGTTCTATTTCAATTAAGTTTTCACGATCTTCAAAGCCCGCCAGGATTCTCACCACAGCTTTATCTTGTTGATGTTTTACAAGAGGTAGGTAGCCGCTTACTCGATGTGAATTTAATGTTGCAGCGTAGAAGATAGCTTCGACAAGATTTGTTTTACCTTGACCGTTTCTACCGACAAGTAAATTGACTCCAGGTTGCAGTGGCAACTCGAGAGTTGAGTAATTGCGAAAGTTACTAAGACTCAGATGCTTGATGTGCATCTGAAACCTTACTCAGCCTTTTTTACCGCGTGACCACCGAATTGGTTGCGCAGTGCTGCAACAGCTTTCATGGCAGGTGAATCGTCTTGACGTGAAGTGAAGCGAGCGAATAGCGACGCTGTAATTGCTGGCATTGGAACTGCGTTAGCAATACCTTCTTCAACAGTCCAACGACCTTCACCTGAATCTTCTACGTAACCCTTGATCTTGGCAAGGCTTGGGTCTTCTTCAAGAGCAAGCACTAAAAGATCTAGCAGCCATGAACGAACAACTGTTCCACGCTGCCATGCAGCGAAAGTACCGTGAACATCCTTGATGATGTCTTTCTTCTCAAGAAGTTCGTAGCCTTCAGCAAATGCTTGCATCATTGCGTACTCGATACCGTTGTGAACCATCTTCGCGTAGTGACCTGCACCAACATCTCCAACGTGAACAAATCCTTCAGCTCTTTCACCTTCTGGACGTAGTGCATCAAAAATTGGCATAGCGTGCTCAACTAGTTTTGCGTCTCCACCAACCATCAAACCATAACCGTTTTGTAGACCCCAAACACCGCCGGAAACACCACAGTCCAAGTAACCAATTCCCTTAGGTGCAAGCTGAGCTGCGTGACGAATGTCTTCACTGAAGCGGGAGTTACCACCTTCGATGATTAGATCCCCTTCACCCATGTACTTCTCTAACTCGTTGATGACATCGTCAGTTGGTTGACCATGCGGAACCATGACCCAGACAATCTTTGGGCTAGGTAGTGCTGCAACTAGATCAGCGATGCTGTCAACATCTGAGATGTCTCGATTACGCGCGTAGCCTGTTACTTCGATTCCCTTGTTACGGAGACGAGTGCGCATGTTGCCACCCATTTTGCCTAAGCCGATTAGACCAATGTGCATTGTGTTGCCTTTCTTTGAAACTAAAGCTTTAGCGCTTAAGCATGTTTGGGTTTAGGAGATAGCGATATGTGTCAGGGCTCTTTGCGTCCTTCGACATCTGGCTAGACATGATGATAGGACCAGGTCTGCTCGGATCTCTTTGGTTTTTAGTGAATTCAATCTTTACGAAGTCACTAGTGATTTGAGATAGACCGTCGTGGAAGAGCCACGGCTTAAATCTCAAGCTTGTTGGGTTACCGGTAAGAGTTGCTTCAACTGATTCGGTTGCGTTGTTTTCGGAGCTGGTTGACTCAAGTTGAACTGAACCAGTTTCAAATGAGTATCGAATTGTGTCTTCTGATTCACTGACAACCAATTCGACGCGCTTAGTTGCATCCATCAAATCTTGCTTATTAATGACAGCTGACTCTTCTAGGTTGTTTGGGAAGTATTGATCAATGTCTGGATAGTTCTCGATGTTAAGAACGATGGTTGTCACAATTCTGTTTTTAGCTTGGAATGCAACCATTCCTCTTTCACCTTCAGCAGCGATAGAGATACTAACTTCGCCAAGGTTTGCAAATGACTTTTCGATATCCTGCATTGTTTTGGTTAGAACAACAGCTGAGGTTTCATCCGCAACGTCCTTACCTAACCATGGGACCTGGCAACGAGCAATACGGTTTGGATCAGCTGCAGTTAGCATCACTGATGTTGGTGTTGCCTTGATTTGAATACC